>DATBHW010000017.1 GCA_036557285.1 Ktedonobacterales bacterium | reverse complement strand
ATAGACAGTGTAGACACTGTAGACAGTCTCAACTCTTCACTTAGCAAAAGAAGTAAGGAGAAGCATACCGATGCTCTTTTTGAGAAGAAGAGAAGCTCTTCAGAACCTCCACTGTCTACAGTGTCTACACTGTCTATAGGGATACAGAGAAATGAGCCAGCCACCCTTCAGGATGAGCCAGCCGCAGGCGCAGACGACGAGCCAGCGCCAGAGGAGACGCCGCTGGACCCTGACGAGCGCGCGCGGCGCGTGGAGCTGCGCCGCCAGCGTCGTCTGCCGCCCGCGCTGCGCCGGAGGCCGGGCGTGACGCCCGCCGAGCATATCGAGACGCTGGACCTGGGCGTGCTGGAGCGCCTCATGCGTATCCCGCAGTGCGCCTTCTCGGAGGAAGCGATCCTCTACGATTCGGCCCGGTTGATGTTTGCCGACAAAGGGAAGCCGCTGGCCGAACGCCGCAGCGCCTGGCGCGATTGGCTGAAGCGGCACGCCCTCTGGCGCAGCGATGCCCCCTGGCAGGACTGGCTGGAGCAGCACGCCGCCGCTGTCGAGGGTGGCAAGCCGGTCCCGCCGCCCCCGCCGCCGCCCGACACCACCCCACTGAGCCGCCAAGATGGCGGCGCTACAGGTGGCCCCACCCCCTTGAGCCGCCAAGATGGCGGCGCTACAAGTGGACGCCTGGAAGGCGGCGCTGCAAGTGGACGCCCCACTCAGCCGGGACGCGCGCGCTCCGGCGAGGTGTGGCCGGTGGCGGGCGAGTGTACCGGCGTCTTCTGCGAGGGCGAATGCGTCTGCGGCGACCACCTCTGCGACGACTGCGGCTGCGAAGCGGGGGCGCTGATTGACGACCATCCCTGGTACTTCGAGCGCCACGAGCCGCGCTCCGGGGCCATCTGCGAATACTGCTTCGCTCCGGCAACGGTGGCCTCGCGTTGGAAGACGCCGCTGTGCGAACGCTGCTGGCTGATTGCCTCGCAGGGTCAGGGCATAGACCCCCGCGCCTATCAGCCGCGCCCCTTTGGTCCCATCCCTGGTGACGACGAGCTTGAGGGCGACGAGGACGAGGAGCCGGGCGAGATGATGTAGGGCCGCAGGAAACCACAGCCGTACCCCGGCTTTCTTTACCGGATGTCCACCAGATCAGCACCAGATCTCCCTACTGTTTGTGCAACCTCTTGCGTATACTCTTGATGAGTGCTTGTGTAGTTTCTTCCGTTCTCTGAGACATTTATCCCTCGCGCCACAAGTACTCTTCTATTGCTGTGATGTGACTGTTTCTGCACACATGGAGGCGCCTGGATGCTTTTCTCGCTTCGCTCAAAGATGAGGTCTGCCCTCCCGTTCCTCACGTTCGCCACCCTGTTGACGACGGTGCTGCTTGGGATGTCCCCAGGGGCCAGCGTCTACGCGGCGGGCGCGCCGACGGCCCACGCGACCACCGGCATACTCACCCGCGCCGGAACGGCGGACCCCATCCATCCTCCGGCCCCCGGACAAGGGGTGGTACCACAGCCTTCTGGCGCGAAGGACGCGCGGTTTGATCATGGGGATGAAGATGCAGGCGGCGGCGCAGGGCAGGGGCCTGTGGCTGCTCCTACCCCGCTGGACGCTCATGGCGCTGGCAAGCTGTTGGCAAACTTCAACGGCGTCAGCAGCCTGGACAGCGCCGTCACCAATTTCGGCGCTGAGTTTGAGCCGCCCGATCAGGGGTTGTGCGTCGGCAATGGATTTATCGTCGAGCCGGTGAACTCCGCGTTCACCATTTATCGCCGCAGCGGCAAGGTGGTTGCTGGCCCCCTCAACGTCAACGTCCTCTTTGACGAAGGGCTGACCGAGTTTACCAGCGACCCGCGCTGCTACTTTGATCCGGCCACACATACCTGGTTTGCGGTCATTCTCTTCATCAACGACAGTTTTGACGCCGCGCGCACCGACATCGCGGTCAACTCGTCGGGCGATCCCACCACGCCCTGGACCGTGTATCATCTCGACGCGACGGACGACGGCGCCAATGGGTCGCCCAGCCATCCTGGCTGCCCCTGCCTGGGCGATCAGCCGCTGCTGGGCATTGACAGCGCGAACCTGTACATCAGCACCAACGAGTTCTCCCTGCTGGGGCCAGAGTTCAACGGGGCGCAAATCTATGCTGTCGCCAAGAAAGACCTGGTTTCCAACTCCAACACGGTGCATTTCGTCCACTTCGATAACCTGAGCATCGGCGGCGATGTGGCGGCTTCGGTGCAGCCAGCCATCAACACCGGCAAGCACGATGGCGATGCTGCCGAATACTTCCTCAACGCGGTGGACCAGGAAGCAGACACCGGCAATCGCCTGGGCGTCTGGGCGCTGACCAATCAGCACGCCGTCGAACACGGGAAAATCCCTACGTTGTCCAGCCTGGTCATCACCTCCGAAGCCTATGGCGTGCCGCCTGGCGCGGTTCAGAAGGGCGCGACGAGCCTGCTGGATACCGGCGATGCCCGCATGCAGCAAGTGCAGTTCATTGATGGGAAGTTGTGGGGTGCGCTGGATACCGTCATCCAACTGCCCAACGACGCCACCCCACGCTCGGGGATCGCCTGGTTTGAGGTGCAGCCGCACCTGAAAGGGCAGACGATTGGTTCGGCGCATATCCGCGATCAGGGCTATGTGGCTGTCGCGGGCAACTATCTGCTCTATCCGGCGATTCAAGCCAGCGCCGAAGGCGTGGTTGCTATCGTTTTCACGCTTTCCGGGGCGGATCACTTCGGCAGCGCGGCCTACGTCGTTCGCTCTGACGACCGCCACGCCTTTGGGCATGTCAAAATCGCGGCGGATGGCGAGGGGCCGTACTTCCGCAGGTCAACCCGCTGGGGCGATTATTCCTGGGCAACCCTTGATCCCAGCGGCAAGAGTTTCTGGCTGGCAACGGAGTATATTCCTCCGCTGGCAAGCCAGACCGTAGATGGTCGGCAAAACTGGGGGACCAGGGTGCTGGAGGTGAGCACCGGGGACTAGCGCAAGCATCTATCCAGACCCCATGCCAGGTGTGAAGACGGCCTGGCATGGGGTTTCCGGCGACTGACCACAGTATCTCTCACCACCAGGCGTGGTCTGGAAGGAGAAAGGAGGTGACAGCAACGTAGCGCGGCGGCCTTTGGCAATGGAGCCAATCAACGCTTCACACAAGAAATAAAGGAGTGAATATGCTGTTGCATCGTCACAAACGGGTCATCCTGTACAGTGTGAGCAGCCTCACGATCCTGGCGCTGCTCCTGGGAGCCTTTGCCCTCATTCCTGGCAACGCACACGCGGCGCCAACCATTACTGGTCAAATCCTCCATTTGACCCCCATCGGCTCGGCATCATTCGATTCAGCGCCGACTGCTACGGACTTCACCACCCAGCCTGACGAGATTGATGCTGCCCTCAACGGTGATGATGAGGACAGCGCGGGTGGCGGTGGCGATGACGAGGAAGCCGGGGTGAACAGAACGGTGCCTGGCGCAACGACCGGGAACGGCAAGCCGGTCAAACCCAATGCCAAGCCCAAATCCAATCCGGTCCTGGGGACCAACTTCGATGGCCTGAACCTCTTTGATCAGCGGTTCGCCAACGGGGGCAATCAGTTCACCGTAGAACCGCCGGATCAGGCGCTGTGCGTAGGGAACGGATTCATTCTGGAGTCGGTCAACGATGTGCTGCGGGTCTATCATACGAATGGTTCGCCCGCGACGGGGGTGATTGACCTCAACACCTTCTATGGGTATCCTGCCGCCATCAACCGCACCACTGGCGCGCGTGGCCCCTCCATCACCGACCCGGTCTGTTTGTACGACCAGGCCATTCAGCGTTTCGTGCATGTCGTCTTAACGCTGGATCATATCGGTACGACGGCCAATCTGAGTGGCACTAATCATCTGGACATCGCGGTAAGCAACACGTCCGACCCGACGCAGGGCTGGACGCTGTTCAAGCTCCCGGTGCAGAATAATGGCACCGAGGGAACGCCCGACCACCACTGCACCAATAACTTCTGCCTGGGCGACTATCCCCACATCGGCGCGGATGCGAATGGCATTTACCTGACCACCAACGAGTTTGCGGTCTTTGGCGCTGGCTTTTTTGGATCGCAGGTCTATGCGATTGGGCATAACGTCCTGACTTCTGGTGTGGGCGGTGTGGTCCTGTTCAACACGCTGGGCGCTGGCCCTGATGGCGCTGGTTTCACCGTCTGGCCGGCACAGTCGCCTGGCAACCAGTTCGACGGGAGTAATGGTGGGACCGAGTTTTTCCTCAGTTCGCGCGCCGTCTTCGATAACGATGGGGTGAGCACCAGCATCCTTCAGTGGACGATGTCCGACACGTCTTCGCTCAATACGGCCAACCCGACGCCGAGCCTGGATGTCACCTCCATTGATGTGGATCAGTATGCTGTGCCGCCGCGAGCGACGCAGCCGGCTGGCAACCGCCCATTAGGCGACTGTATCGCGGATGTGACCATCATGCCGAACTGCAATACAGCCATCGCGGGCATTGCCAGCCACAACAACGCGACCTTCGGCCCGCCCAACGGCAACTTGAACTCCAATGACTCGCGCATGCAGCAGGTTTCCTATGCCAACGGGAAGCTGTGGGGCGCGTTGGATACCGCTGTGGAAGTTGGGGGCGAGATACGGGCTGGTATCGCGTACTACGTGTTCAACCCGCATGCCCACAAGGTTGTCCTGCAAGGGCAGGCTGGTATCGCCGATACCGATATGACGTATCCCGCCATTGGTGTTACCCAGAGCGGGCGTGGGGTGATTGCTTTCACCCTGACCGGTGATAACACGTTCCCGAGCGCCGCTTTTGCTGGACTGGATGCCAAAGTCGGCATGGGGAATGTCCAGATCGCCGCAGCGGGCGCGGGTCCGTGGGATGGCTTCACGAGTTACGTCGTATTCGGCAGCGGGCGTCCGCGTTGGGGTGACTACGGCGCGGCAGCGGTGGTTGGCAACACCATCTGGATTGCTTCCGAGTATGTGGCCCAGACCTGCGACTACACGGCCTATAGGGCTGACCCCACGTGTGGTGGCACACGCGCTCCATTGGGGAACTGGGCGACCCACATCAGTAATGTGACGCCGTAACGCTTTGCTCAGGGGCTTCGGCTGCGCTGCCTCGCCAGGCGGGCCGAATGTCCGGGTTGCTTTCATCATGAACAGAGGGGGCGAACACATTCGCAGTGTTCGCCCCCTCTGTTCTGGCGTCTGGACCACCAGCCTGCCCGCGCTGGAAGGTGTTGCTCTGCGAACGCGGCTCGCAGGCTGCATTGCGGGGCGACGAGGACGCGCTCATTCTTCAGGCGGGTGCAAGCCAACAGCGACCCAAACCTGACGGGCATCCACCAGCACAGAGCGATTGAGTTTCAAGGCAACAACAGTTGCCCGGCCCGTTGGCGTCATCCCAATAACCTGAGTTCCTTCAGGCGTCCAGGTGAAATGCTTGCTCCATCGCTGGGTACGTGGATTGTAGAGGCGCACTACCTCATCGGTGAGCGGGTCTGGCGCCTCTACGCGTTCGCCTTTGTGGTCGTTGCACAGTTTGCACGCTAACCAGAGATTGGATTCGACGGTCAAGCCGCCCCGGCTCTCCGGCACGATATGCTCAATCTCCATTGGCGTGCCGGTAATCGTTTCAGGAGTGAGGCAATAGCCACAGCGATGCCGGGCCTGATCGGCCACGCGGCGGCGGAGTGCTTTAGAAACATATGCCTTGCTCACGGCGTCTGGAGCAGCGGCGTAATATCATGTCCGCGCTGTTTCAGGAGCAAGAGCGCGTGCGAGCGGACGAGCAGCGATTTGTCATACTGGTGCATCAAGACAGCCAGTCGGCGCTTTTCAGCGTCTGTCAGCCGCTCGCCGCGCTGGCGTCTGAAGTGTAACTCCTCGCTCTCGTCAGACTCTTCCTGGGAGAGACGGCTGGCCCGGGCTACCTGCCAGAGCGCCGCATCATCCAGCACAGAAAGCGACGCCACCGCTGCCTGGATGTCAAGAGGAATCGGCTCATCATCCAGCGCCGCTGCTGCCAGCGAGAGCAGTTCATCCTCTATGCTGCGCTGCGCTCCCTCTGCCCGCGCTTTCAACCGCTGATAGAGGTCATCGGGAAAGTTCAATGTCAAACTCTGGTTCGCCATGCCTCGCTCCCCTTTCTCCTCTCCATTGTACCACCAGCCTGCCCGCGCTGGCTGCGCGGTGTTAGCCGCCAGCCGCTTTGCGGCGCTTCAATTCTTCGGTCAGTTGGGGTACGATGGTCAGCGCGTCGCCCACCACGCCGAGATCGGCGGCAGAGAAGATGGGCGCGTTCTCGTCGCGGTTAATCGCCACGATGTACTTCGAGCCTTTCATGCCCGCCAGGTGCTGGATCGCGCCGCTGATGCCGACGGCGATATAGAGGGTGGGTTTGACGGTTTTGCCAGTCTGCCCCACCTGATAGCTGTACGGCACCCATCCGGCGTCAACCACCGCGCGGGTCGCGCCAACCGCGCCGCCCAGGACGTTTGCCAGCGCCTCGACGACTGAGAAGTTTTCGGGCTTGCCCAGCCCGCGCCCGCCGCTGACGATGATCGCCGCGTCTTCGAGTCCCGGCCCTTCGGCGGCCTGCTCGACACGCCGGGTAATGCGCGCCCGCAGCAGTGCGGGATCAATGCTGGCCTGGACCTCTTCAACGGTGGGGGTAATGCCGCTGTGTTCCTCCAGGGCAAACGCCTTTGGCCGGAAGAGGACGAGCTTCGTTCCGTTGTGTACCAGCGTCGCCGTGACGATGTTCTCGCCGCCCCAGGGGACGCTGACGCGCAGTTCGCCGCCGTTGAGCGAGAAGTCAGTGGCGTCGGTAATCAGGCCGCTGCCAAGCATCGGACTCAGGCGCGCGGCCACGTCGCGGCCATCATAGGTGGTGGCAAACAGGAGCAGCGCCGGACGCTGCTGCTCGATCAATGCGCCCAGCGTGGCCGCCGCAGGCATTGCCATATAGTCATCATAGGCCGCGTCGTCGTGGACGTAGACCTTGCTCGCGCCATACGCGCCGAGGGTCGGGGCTGCCGCGCGCGCGCCGGAGCCAAAGACCACTGCCTCCGCCGCGCCTAGCTGGGCGGCTTTGCTCAGCACTTCCAGCGAACCACGAAACGGTTTGCCCTGGTTCAGTTCTACCCATACCCAGATTGTATCCGCCATCATTGCTCTCCTTACCGCGCCATCACTTGAAATTACAGCAATTTATACTGGTCCAGGAAGTCGGCGATTGCCACAGCGGCAGCGCCATCATCTTTGATGACACGTCCGGCGGCTCGCGCCTCTATCTTGGAAACCGAAACGACCCGCTCTTTCGCGCCTGCCTCGCCGACCTCGCTGGCGTTCAGCCCCAGGTCAGCCATGCTCAGGACAGAGAGCGGCTTCTTTTTGGAGGCCATAATGCCCTTCATTGACGGATAACGCGGGGTGTACGCGCCGCTGGCAACGGTGATGACGACAGGGAGTGTTGCCTCGACGACCTGATAGCCGGTGGGGGTGACGCGATGTATCGTGCAGGTATCGCCGTCAATGCTAATTTCACGAGCGAACGTCAGCGCGGGCATCCCCAGCAGTTGAGCGATACCGCCGGGGACCATGCCGGTGTAGCCGTCGGTGCTTTCGGTGGCGCAAATGACCAGATCGGGTTGTTCGCGCCCGATGGCCGCCGCCAGCGCGCGGGCTGTCCCCAGCGAATCCGCGCCAGCCAGCGCCGGATCACTAATGAGAATGGCTCCGTCGGCCCCCATCGCCAGAGTACGCCGCAGCGCCTCCTGGGCGGTTTGCGGTCCCATCGAGACGGCAACCACTTCGCCGCCATGCTTTTCTTGCAGCAGGAGCGCCGCCTCAACCCCGCCTTCGTCGCCGGGGTCCAGCACTAACGAAACGCCGGTGCGCACCAGGCGATTGGTCGCCGGATCAAGCTTACTCACTTCGATATTGGGGTCAGGAATCTGCTTTACGCAGACACATATTTTCACAGTACAACTCTCCCATCATTGTTGGTAGACCCATCTCGGGCCATCTGGTGTATCTTCAATAAGAATACCCGTTTCTTTCAAGGCGTCGCGCAGTTTATCGGCCAGCGCCCAACGCTTTTCACGCCGCAGTTCGCCGCGAATGTCCAGCAGCGTATCAATCACTGAAGCTGGCAGCGGAGGCAGGTCGGCGAATCCAATGGCTTCCAGCGTCTCCTCATCTGCGGCGTGCAACCCGCTGATTCCCAGGCCGCCTTCTCCCTCCTCTTCCTGCTCATCGGCGGGCAGCAGCGATATGAGGGGGGCCGGGCGATACAGGCGCTCCGGGTGGCTGTGCGCTTCGCCGCGCAAGACGGCGAGCGGGAAGGCATCCCCGGTATGATAGACAGCCGGGGGCATGTCTCGACGCAGCAGCGTCAGCGAGCCTCTGCCAATCACGCGCCCTGTCTCAGCGGCGATATTCAGGATGCAGGCGGTGTGTTCGTCAATGCCCAGGATGGTTTCCTGGGCAGGCAGCAAGGACTGGAGCAGCTCGAATCGCTCCTGGCCCATGAAGCAGTGTGAGGTATCGAGTTCTGCCCCGCCCTCTTTATTATTCCAGTGGGGGACAATCGTCAGGTGATAGCCAAAGGGACCAAGCATATCCAGGCCAGAGAGCCAGGAGAGATCAGCGCCAGCCTTAAATATCTCGTAGACTGGCAGGGCGTGCGCGCTCACCGCCAGCACGGCGGCGCTGGAGAAGACCAACGCTGCTCCCTGCGCGTGGCGCTGGCGCACAGCGGCCAGCAGGCGCGAATCTTGTAGTTGGCGAATCATGAAGCCAGGGCTGCCCGCGCCCGCGTAGATGCAGTTGGCGGCTGCGAGCGTTCCGGCTAGCTCAGGGGCGTCAGTATCGTAGGGTCCACCTTTATAACGCGCGTGGACCACCGCTGCTTGAGGCGCAAAGTCTTGCAGGCGATGGGAAACGAAATCAGCCACTTTCTCCGCGACAAGCGTGGCATTGGGTTGAAAGCCAGCCGGTGTCTCAAGGACGGCTACGGATATTGGCCGTTTCAACCTACGAAATACGTTGACAAAGACTTCTCTGCCCAGGGCGGCTGTTTCGCCGGAGCCAAGCAGGGCAATCACGCCGGGTTGTGCAGGAGCACGTTCTTCAGCCATATATGAACTCTTATCCCTTCGCGGCGCTCTCCGCTGACGCTCATGAGCCAGGACATATGCCGCTGCCCTTCCGCATCCCACGCACAATACTCATAGTATAGCCCATCAGGCATATTCAGGGCCATGTCTGTTGCTCATCCCGTTCCACCAAAATGAGGTGTTGGCAAGCGAGACCTGTGACTTGTAGCGCCGCCATCCTGCCTGGCAGGGGGCCACTTGTAGCGCCGCCTTCCAGGCGGCCAACGCTTCGCCCTGGCGCGCGTTCGCCCTCCAGGCCAACGTAGCGGCGGGCCAGCGTTGAGCCGCCAAGATGGCGGCGCTACAAGTGGCTCCCCGATAGGTGGTGGAACCTGCTCATCCTTCCAGGGCCATGTACCGGCCCGTCAGGGGTGTGGAGGCCAGCGGACTGAGATGCGTGATAAAATGGTCTACAGTCATAGAGGCCGCACGGAGTACCCTGAAAATGGTGTCTTGTAGAAGGCAGGAAGGTAGCATGGCTGATCTGGATTTTGGGTTTACGCTCTATCCGGTCGCGCGCGGCGAGGGGCGCGATGTTTCGACCTTGATGGATTATAACCGGCGCTGTCTGCGTTTGCTCTCACCGCGTTTCACCACCGTCTGGGTTGAAGATCACGTTCAATGGGGCGATCAGGCGACGCTGGAATGTTTGACGACGCTCAGCTTTCTGGCGGGTGAGTTTCCTGCGCTGCGTTTTGGCACATTAGTGCTAGGCCAGTCGTATCGCAATCCGGCCCTGACCGCCAAGATGGCCGCGAATCTGCACTATATCACGGGTGGCCGCTTTATTCTGGGCATCGGCGCGGGCTGGAAAGAAGATGAGTATCGCGCTTACGGCTATCCATATCCACCGGCCAGAGTGCGCGTGGCTCAGATGGATGAGGCTATCGAGATTATCCGCAGGCTGTGGAACGATGCCCCGGCCACGTTCAAGGGCGCGCACTATCAGGTCGAGGATGCCTACTGTTCGCCGCGCCCACAGCCTGCTATCCCTTTGATGATTGGTGGCGGCGGCGAACAACTGGTGCTGCGCTCGGTGGCTCGCTACGCTGATTGGTGGAACTATAATTTCTGTACGGCAGAAGCATACGCCCGCAAGCTGGATGTGCTGCATACACGCTGCGCTGAAGAGGGGCGCGACTTTTCGACGATCAGATTGACGTATTACGGCATCGTGAGCCTGCCAACAGACCCGGCCCAGGTGATGAAATCGCAACTGCATGTCATCGGCGGCGCTCCGCAGCAGGTGGCCGAAGAACTGATGGGATTTATCAACCTGGGCGTCAGCCATTTCATGATTCGTTTCAGCGATATTGCCTCGCTGGAACGCTTCAACAGCGAGGTCTTGCCGCTGTTGCCCTGAACAGGCGCGCGCAAGATGGGGCCGCTAGCCCCACCAGATGGCGGGCGCTGGATCGCCAAGATCGGCCAGGGCGGGAATGATGTCTCGCCCAAAGATTTCCAGCGGCTCCAGGGTTGAGACGTTCGGCATACTCAAATTGGCAAGCTGCACGCCAGCTTCTCCCAGGGCGCGCACCTGTTCCAGCGCCTGAGCAGGCGTCAGGCTGCCATCCGCGCCATTGGTGGTGACATGGATACGGCTGTTTGTGGTGCGCAGGATGGCTGCATAGGGGCGGCCTACTTCTTCACAGTGCCGCTTGAGGATCGCTAATTTCTGGCGCTGGGTGTCAGGGTTTCCAAAGGTATTGCAGCCATCGGCGTATTTTGCCACCAGGCGCAGCGTTTTTTGTTCGCCGCTGCCGCCAACCAGGATGGGGATGCGTGGCTGCGAAAGCGGCGCAGGTTTCAAGAGCGGCTCGGCGAGTTGATAATGGCGTCCCTCGTATGGCTCCGCGTTTCCGGCAAACATCTGCTGGGCAATCTGTAAGGTTTCCTCCAGTCGCTCGAAGCGTTCTTTCAGCGGGGGAAAGGCGACCCCCAATCCCTGATGCTCGCGCTCGAACCAGGCCGCGCCAACTCCTAGAAACGCTCTGCCGCCCGAAAGTACGTCAAGGGTGGTTGCCGTTTTGATGAGTACACCAGGATGGCGATAGGTCACGCCAGTGACCATTGTACCCAGGCGCGCTCTTTTCGTAGCGCCTGCCAGGTACGAGAGCGCGCTGTACCCTTCCAGCATCTCCATTTCAGGGGGACCATACGCGCCGATTTGGAAGAAGTGGTCCATCACGGTGATGAAGCTGAAGCCCGCGTCATCGGCAGTGTGCGCGACAGCCGCCAGGCGTTCCTGTAAGGCAGCCGGACCACCCGGCCAGGTGAAATTGGGGATGTGCAATCCGATTCGCATCTCTTGCTCCTCTGTAAGTTCTCGTCTTCCTGGGCGCTGTGCTGACAGCCCTAAAGGTCTTCGATGATGTGTTCTATCTTGAGGCGTATGGTGACTCGCTGCTGTTTGGAGAAGCTTTCGCGGGCCTGCCGCTCGCCCTTTTCCTGACCATGATAGCGTATCGCCAGCCGTTTAATGTCCGGCTGGGCAACTGCCTGATCGTCGTTGAGTTCGACATGCCCGCTGATCGTGACCCAGCGATAGCCATCCAGCACGCAGATTGACGCGCGTTGATCGCGCAGAAGGTTGCGATGTTTCACCCGCCCGGCGGCGGTATTCATCAGGACGGTATCGCCATCGAGGTCATACCACATGGTGGTTTGCTGCGGGGAACCATCTTTGTTGATGGTTGCCAGCGAGGCAAAGCGTGTCTCGCTTAAGAATGCGCGGGCGGCTGGTGTCAATTCTGTCATACGATGCTGCTCCTGAATCGTTTGGATACTGACCAATCCTTCAACGCGAATGAGCGGTTGAGGCTATGGGACGGGAGTTCGAGAGACGGTTTCTGATAGTCGTTCCAGCAGGCGCATCGGGGCGATGGCTTGATGGGTGTGTGTCTGCCCCCGGCTCCTGGCAAGATGAACGAGGTCAGAGGGCGTATCTATATCAAACGCCAGCCCAGGCGCGTGAACCAGATCAACGCGCACTCCACGTTCGGCGGCGGCCTGCTGGTGTCGCTGGAGGCTGTTGGGGCCAAACAAAAAAGGGATGGCTCCGGGCGGGCGTTGAAACAGGGCGTTTGTGCCGGTTGTATCGTGCGCGGGCGCCAGCAGCGCCAGGGGACTCTGCCTGGCCCGCATCCCCCGGGCTATCAACTGCTCAACGGTCGTCGAACATAAGAGCGGAAGATCAGCGGAGACGACCAGTACCGCGTCTGCCCCCTGTGCGCGGCTGTAGGCTGATCCCGCTTCCAGGGCTGCGTTTTGTCCTGTGCTTAGCTCTGGCAAGACCTCAGCCCCCAGGGCGCTGGCCTCCGCCCCTAAAGCGGCATCGGCGGTGACTACCGCTATGCGATCAAGGGTGTGTGCGCCGCGTAAGGCGATCAACACGTCGCGCAGCATTGCCAGGCTCAGGGCGCGGCGCTCGTTGGGACTCAAGACGTGCGCCAGCCGCGTTTTGGCTTGCTCCAGTGTCTTGGCGGGGACGATGGCCCAGGTCGTCATTGAATTGCCGCCAGCGCGGCGCGGGCCAGCGCCTCCTTTTCCGGTAGGCCGCGCATGATGGTATCCATGACCATGACTCGCTGGCCCTGTGCTTCTATGGCCGCTGCCAGCGCGGCGTCTACCTGATCAATAATCAAGACATCAAGGAAATCGCGGTAATAATCAGCGACCCCGCGCGCTGAGACCTCCAGGCCCAGGCCGCTCATCAGCTTATCCGCTGGCCCTTTGATTGTCGCGCCGCCAACGATGGGGCTGATTGCCACGACCGGCGCGGGTGTCTGGCGGAGCGCCGCGCGCACGCCTGGCACCGCGAGAATAGAGCCGATGCTGACAATGGGATTGCTGGGCGCGAGGATGATAGCCTCGGCTTCGGCGATAGCCTCCAGAACGCCAGGCGCTGGATGAGCCGCCTCGATACCGGCGAACTCGACGGTTTGTACGGGATCGCGGGCGTGTCGTTGGACAAGATATTCCTCGAAATGCAGCGAGCCACCTGGGGTGAGGATGCGTGTCGTCACGCGCTCATCGCTCATCGGCAAGAAGCGCGTTTCCAGACTGAGGGAGCGGCGAATCTGGTCGCTGACTTCTGTGAGCGTGCGCCCCTGGTTCAGCAGCAGGGTGCGATGGATATGGGTTGCCAGGTCACGATCACCGAGCAGAAACCAGGGGTCATGTCCATAGCTCTTGAGGGTGTCGAGGCAGTGATAGGTGTCGTTTTGTATACCCCACCCTTGTTTGGGGTCCACCAGCCCGGCCAGGGTATACATGACAATATCCAGATCGGGGGAGATACGCAGGCCATAGAGATCAATATCATCGCCAGTATTGACGATGACGGTAATGGACGCGGGCGGCACAACGCGCGCCAGTCCTTCAAGGAAGCGTGCCGCGCCGACACCACCGGCCAGAGTGACAATCATACTGCGGTTCCTCAATCCCAACGCGCAATGAGCGCCTCGATGGGGCGATGCTCCCGGCGTTTCGATGCCCGGCCAAGATAGCCAAGGGTAATCAAGGCGTGGGGAATAAGCGTCGGGTCTAAATCGAGCGCCTGACAGACGATTTCGGGGCAGAACAAGGGCGCGCACATCCAACCGCTGTCCAGCCCAAGACTCCAGGCGGCCAACATGAGATTTTCTACTGCGGCGCCCAGGCTCTGGATTGCCATGATGGTTTCAGCCTCCTGCCGCCGCGCATCAGGATAGTGGTCGAGTTCTTTCAGGTAGAGGCAGGGGATGATCAGGGCGGGGGCGTGGAGGAGCCGATGCCGGGAAAGCGCCAGACGGCTGTTGATGACCTCTTCAGGCTCCTCATCCATTGCCAGGTTGGCGCGCCAGCTCGCGCCCATCGCGTCCGCCAACTGCTCTTTCAGGTCCGGGCGAGTGAGCACCACAAAGCGCCAGGGCTGCCGACCATGAGGCGAGGGCGCCCACCGCGCCGCTTCCAGAACCTCTTCAATGAGCCGCCTGGGTACTTCACGCTCCTGGTAATGACGCACGCTCTGGCGGCCACGCAAGACGCTCCTCAAATCCTGTGGGCGCTGCTGTTGGGTGGGCGAAGTCATCGCCACACACGTCCTTTCTATCGGAAGAGATCGCTGGCAGGGTCGCGGATGAGACTGCGAGCGTTTCCCTCGGTAGGGGTATAGGCAAAGCCACGAATGAGAGCGACGGGAACCTGATCTGTTTTGCCCATGACGAGTTCAGCGGCGCTGGCAAGTTCATCGGCAACAGCAATCACGCTGACATGCAATTCATAGCCGTAGGGGTCACGCTGGCCGACGTAATCGCGCAGGGGGGCCATGCCGGCAAGGCCAATGGCAAAGTTGACCTGCCCCATCCGCCAGGGCCGCCCGAATGTATCAGAGATGATGACGGCAACACGCGCGCCTGCCCGCTGCGCAAAAACGTCGCACAAGCTGGCTGCCGAGGCATCGGGGTCTTCGGGAAGGAGTGTGAGCAGATGCCCACCCCCGACGTTGGATTCATCCACGCCGGAGTTGGCGCAGATCAGCCCATGTTTTGTTTCGGTAATCAGTACGCCGCGATCCATGCGAACAACACGCCGACTCTGGCGCAGCACCACCTCATAATGGCGCGCATCCTTACGGCCCTGTTGAGCAAGCTCCTGAGCAAAGGCGGAAGGTTCGACGGTTGCAGGGTCTACTATCTGACCTTCCGCTTTGGAAACGATCTTCTGAGTCACCACTACGATGTCATGATTGAGTAAGGGTTCTCCTTGTTGCTCAAGCGCGCCAAGGATTACTGCTGCCAGGTCATCGCCTGGCTCTATTTCACCAATCCCCCGCACTGGGATAATGCGCAACTCCACAAAAGCTGCTCCTTGCGTTCTGGTTGGCTCTTTGACAAAGGCGCTTGCGTCTGCGTGTGACGCGAGGGAAGCGCTCAAACAGTCTGATTTTATCCCCTTTTTCCTCAAAAAGCAATCCGTATTCACCGGGAGATTCCACCACCTAATCGGGGGGCGGCGCTACAAGCAACACGTCTCGCTTGCTAACATCTTATTCAGTATGGCAGGTGCGCGAACAGGCTGGATTCGCGCATGAGGAGTTCAGGCTGAATGCGGCGCTGACCCAGGCAGGCATCACGGCTATTGAAACCGATCTGGCCGAGTTGATCATTCAGCTTGCCGGGGAGTCATCCTCGCATATCCTGGTTCCGGCCATCCACAAGATTCGCGCCCTCTTTCGCCAGACGATTGCGCGGGGCCAGGACTTGACCGATCAGCCCATGTTTTGCGTGATGAGGTCGGGCGGCAGACGCTCCAGTGCATCCGCTGCTCGGCGTGCCTGAATGTCTGCCCGGTGTACGCGCGCGTGGGCGGCCATGCCTATAGTTCGGTCTACCCCCGCTCTCGCTGATACCAGACGCGCATCTGTGTGTGGTACAGGCCAGGCAGATTGTAGACCTCGTGCCGCGGGCGATCACCACCCTGCAAGCAAGTGCGACACGGCCCATTACCTTTATCTCTGGTCCTTCGGCAACCAGCGACATTGAACTGAGCCGCGTTGAGGGCGTGTATGGCCCCCGAATGTTGATCGTGCTGCTCATGATGGACCCCGGCGCGCTGTAGCCCTTCAACACGGCCAGCGCGCCCCTGTTCTTGCATTCTTAGCCAACCCATCCTATACTGGGCGCCACGATGGCACAGCAGCAGGACAGCATAATACAGCAGACAGCCCAGGATTCGGCCCCCCAGGTATCCCTCTTTGGGCGAAGGAGTCGGAAACGGCGTGGGATTGGCATGGGGAGCATTGTTCTTATCCTGTTTCTGGCGTATGGGTACTTCATCCCGCGCGGCGCTTTGTGGAACCCCGATACTCGTATCTTCCTGGCTGCCAGTATCGTTGACCGAGGCCAGTTGAACATTGATCCCTACGCGCAGTATACGGGGGATAAAGCCGCTTTCAACGGCCACTACTACAGCGATAAAGCGCCGGGAAGCTCGCTGCTCGCTGTTCCAGCCTATGCGCTGGTGAAGCTGACGCTTTTCCAGGGGAAGACGCCATATCTCCAGCTTCTGAGCGATTCTGATGAACAGCGAACCGATTTTCTGGCGCGCTACCTTATCACGCTGCTTCTGGTGGGCCTGCCTTCTGCCTTGCTGGGTGGGCTGTTCTTCCGCTTTCTCGCGTATTTCGGGCTGGGGCCGCGAGGGCGGCTGCTGCTGACGCTGGGTTATGGCCTGGGAACCATTGCGTTTGCCTTTTCTAGCGTCTTTTTCGGCCATCAGATCGTTGCCCTGCTCCTGTTTGCGGCTTTTTATCTGCTTTTCAGGATTCGCCAGAACGCCCTTTCGCAGCGCCACTATGTCACCGCCGGAGTGTTAGCTGGCTGCGCGATCATGAGCGAGTATCCTGCTGCCCTTATTGCTGTCTGCCTGCTGCTCTACGCGCTCTCCCACGCGCGCCATTGGCGTGCGCTGCTGCTGTTGGGAGCGGGGATGCTCCCCTCGCTGGTTATAGTGGCTCTCTACAATACGCTGTGCTTTGGCAGCCCCTGGAATCAGGGCTACGCCAATCTGGCAGGCCCCGAAGCATTTCGCGTCGGGCAGGCGCAGGGGTTTTTGGGCATTACTGGCCCTCACCTCGATGCCCTCTGGCAAACGACCTTCGGGCCGTATCGGGGATTATTCTTGTTTTCGCCCTTCCTGGCGCTGGCTGTGCCTGGTTTTGTGCTGCTCTTTCGCCAGCGCGCCTGGCGCAGCGAAGCGATCCTCTGGCTGGGGATTGTCGTGGTCTATTTCCTCTTTGCCATCTCGTACTATGCCTGGGATGGCGGCTACAGCCTGGGGCCGCGCCATTTCATTCCGGCGCTGCCGTTCCTCGTTCTGCCTATCGCTCTGGCGCTGAAACAGCGCGGGTGGCTCAGGGGCCTGGCAGCAGCCTCGATCTCGCTCTCTATCGTTATCGTGACGCTGGCAACTGCTGTCTTTCCCCTCAATGACCCGCGCTTTGACGCTCCACTTACCCAGCGGGTCATTCCGCTGCTGCTGGGCATGCAGCCCGACCCGGACCACCCCGCGCTCTCCGCTGCTGCGCTCTGGTCTGGCTTCTGGCGGGAAGCGCCGCTTTTTACCCATGCCCAGTTTGATAATAACTGGGGCGAACTGTTTCATCTGCCGGGCATCTGGCAACTGCTGCCCCTCTTTATCGGCGTAAGTATGATTCTGGCAAGGTTCTGGTTGCTTACACGCCCTGCTAGAGCGCCGCTGTTATCCGGGGCTGCTGAAAATCAGCCAGCCAGAGATCAATCTGCGACGCCTGAGCCGCCGGATGAACGTGTTTATCCATATTCCCCGCCAGGTTCAGACCGTCCGACTTCGCCTGATCCGACGAGGCTACCGCCAGCATAATCGCCACGACATTCTGGTCCTGAAAGACCACGTTATAGTCAGCGGCGCTGCTGCCGCAGCAGAGGCCGTCAATGGCCTGCTGCCCGATATTCTGCGTCTGCGGATTCTGGATGAGTTTCGCCACATCAGCGTAATAGCTCTGCGCACCGGCAGCCTGCGAAAACTGCGCGATAGCGACAGCAAGGTAGGCGCTTCCGTTCTGATCTACCTCAACATACGCCTCTTTCTGCCAGTTATATTTTCCTGACGTTGGATCGACCGCCAGAGGGAGGTTCAAGTCTTGGAACTGCTGAGGGGTCGTGGCGATTTGTGGCGAGGTCGCTTGTGTACCTGCTGGCAGATCGCCCGGTTGAGGCAAGAACTGCTCTGCTTGATAAAGCGTGGACGTAGGTGGACTGGTTGGCGCTGGCGTAACGGTCACGCCGGTGGTGGGCGTCTCGGTACTTGGTGTACCCGTCGGTGTGGTTGCTTTCGTCGGGGCAGTTGTGGGGCCAGCCGTTGGCTGTGGCTGGTTGCTCCTGATGGCGGCATACCCTCCACCAGCCGCTAATATCAGCAGTAAGCTCGTTATGAGTATTGCCAGCCAGCGTTGCCCGGAACGACTCTTCTTTGGGGGCTGTTTCTGGCGCAGGGCGCGTTCTGCTGCGGCGACTGCCTGTGGCGAGGGGGCTGCTGTTGTTTTGGGAGGCTCCGGCAGCGTTGAGGGCAGGGCCGCACGAAAAGCGCGCGAAAGCTCTCCGGCTGACCGATAGCGGGCGGCAGGGTCTTTCTCCAACGCCTTCAGAATCACCTGCTCGGCGGCGGGTGGCAGGTCAGAGCGAAACTGGCGCGGCGGTGGAGGCGGCTCGCTGACGTGCTTTGCCGCTACGGTCATCGGCTGAGGCCCGACAAAGGGAACGCGCCCGGTGACGAGATAGAATAATACCACCCCAAGACTGTAAATATCAGCCCTGGCGTCCACTGGATGCCCCATCGCCTGTTCAGGGGCAATATAATCGGGGGTGCCGACTACATGACCCATCGTGGTCAACTGAGGAAGCGTTGGCCCATCCTCGTCGGCTGCCGCTTGTTCTGCTACCTTGGCGATGCCAAAATCACTCAGCATCAGGCGCTTATTGGGATAGAGCAGCATGTTCTGTGGCTTGACATCCCGGTGAATCACCCCATGCGTGTGCGCGTAATCGAGCGCCGAGGCCATCTGCGCCAGAAATCCGGCCACTTCGGCCAGAGGCAGCGGACCTTTGCGCTCGACGCGATCACGCAGCGTACCGCCGGTGACGTGAGGCATCACCAGATAGGCCAGGTCAGCCTGCTCGCCATATTCATAGATTGGCAAGATATTGGGATGATCCAGCGTGGCAATCGCGTCGGCCTCGCGGCGGAAGCGTTCTAAGAATCGCGTGCGCCGCGAGGCATCGGGCATAAGCGAGAGCAACAATACTTTTACTGCCACCTGGCGATGTGGGCGCGATTGCTGGGCCAGATAGACGACGCCCATACCACCGCGCCCCAGGATTCGCTCCAGGGTGCAGGTTCCCAAGACGCTTCCCAGCAAATCTTCCGGCAAGCGTTGCTCTGATGTTCCAGCATCTATTCCCATAATCTCTCCCCTAGTGCAACATAGTCCCAGGGCTTGAAAGAATATTGGGCAGGCGCGCCTCTTATCCCTGGGCTACAGGAGTCGGGCTTCTTCCAGTTCATATCCTATTCCTCTTCTGTATCATACTACGAGCGAAGAGCACTGAAAAGCGCGGAGTGATACAGGCCGCTTAAAATGCCTCACAAAACCGACGGTTGGCCCCACCCCTGCCGCCTAGAAGGACGGCGCTACAACCCCGCCCCTGCTCGTGCGGAGGGTGTGTGAGACGCTCTTAAAAGCATCACGCTCCTCCCTCGCCGTTCTTGTCTCTTGTTGGTTCCTCTAGCTTCGCTCGAATACATGGGTTATAATAGTGCGCATAGCCATCCAATCAGCTATTGGAGCGGGCTGGCCGATGTCGCCTCGCCTGGCGTCACGCCACAAGCGGGTAGGGGGAGTATATGATTCGGATTGCTCACTTAACCAAACAGTTTGATACCACAACGGCTGTTGAAGGTCTCACCCTGGAGGTCGCTGAGGGCGAGGTGTTCGGGCTGCTTGGCCCCAATGGCGCGGGCAAAACGACCACCGTTCGCATGCTTAGCACGCTCATTGCGCCTACTGCTGGCGAAGCCTGGGTGGCGGGCCAACAGCTTGGAGCCAGCGAAGCAGGCAATGCGTTGATCCGCCGCAGCGTGGGGCTGCTCACCGAGGTACCGGGGTTATACGAGCGCCTGAGCGCCGAGCAAAATCTGCGTATCTTCGCCGGCCTCTATGGAGTGGCCGATGGCCCTGTCCAGGTAAAACGCTACCTGCAATTGATGGGTCTGTGGAACCAGCGCAGAGACCCGGTTGCCAGTTTCTCAAAAGGCATGAAACAAAAGCTGGCTATCGCCCGCGCGCTCCTCCACGAGCCGCAGGTACTTTTCCTGGACGAGCCAACCAGCGGATTAGACCCGGAATCAGCCAGAATGGTACGCGAATCTATTGGGGAACTGCGCGCGCAGGGACGCACCGTTTTTCTTTGTACCCACAATCTGGTTGAGGCCGACCAACTCTGTGATCGCGTGGGCATCATGCGCCAGCGTTTGCTGCGCGTTGATACTCCTGAGCATCTGCGTCAGGAATTGTGGGAGCCGCAAGTTACCCTGCGCATACGGGGCCGCGCTGAGGGTTATCAGGCGCTGCTCAGCCCGCTGCCTTTTGTTCGTCACATCACCTCGTCCGGCGATAGCATGACAGTTACCTTGACGAGCGGCGGCGAGAAACAGGAGGCAACCGCAGCGATGGTGCGGCGATTGGTGGAAGCTGGCGCTGATCTGTTCGCGGTAGCAGAGGCTACCCATTCTCTGGAGGACGCCTATTTGACGCTGCTTGCAGAGAGCCAGCCAGCGGAGTTAGCGCCGCGCCGCCAGACATCACCGAAAAAGCCGGCCCCGCGAACGATGGCTGGCGAAGCTGTGCGGAAGGGGCGCAAAGATGCGTTCTAGTTCTCTGCGGCGCATTCGGATCGTCATCGTGAAAGAATGGCTGGATGCGTTCAAGAATCGCTACATCTTGTTGATCGGCATCTTGCTGCCGCTGCTCCTCACAGCGATACCCCTGATTCTGCTCGCGGTGGCGCGAACCGTTTCTGCGGAGCAGTTAGGCGTGGGCAATAGTTTGCCCGCGTTTCTGCGCCAGAATCCCGCTCTGCATGATCTTCAGCCTGGCGAGATTTTTCAAGCGGCGCTTGCCAATCAGTTTATGCTCCTGTTTCTCATCCTCGCGTTACCCCTGCCTGTAGCTATGGCGGCCTACAGCGTTGTCGGTGAGAAGCGTGATCGCAGCCTGGAGCCGCTGCTGGCGACCCCGATCTCCATTTCTGAACTCTTGCTCGCCAAGGGGTTAGCCTCCCTGATCCCTGGCGTATTAAGCACCTGGCTCTGTTTCGTCATCTATCTGGCTGTGGCGCGCGCCCTGGTGATCAGCGATGCGGTCTACAGCGCGATCTTTAATACCACCTGGCTGCTGGCGATGTTTCTGGTGGTTCCCTTGCTCACCCTTTTGAGCGTGTGTCTTGGGTTGATGGTTAGCTCGCGCTCCAATGACCCGCGCGCAGCCGAGCAGTTGAATACGTTTGTTATTCTGCCGATCCTGGTGCTTTTCTTCAGCCAGCTTCTGGGCATCGCGGTGATCAATACGCTGACGATCCTGGTTCTGGCGGTACTTATTGTTGTTGTCGATCTTGTTTTCCTGCGCCTGGCGGTGCGCCTCTTTCAGCGTGAAACCATCCTCACCCGCTGGAGATAGGCGCTGAGGTTATGCGGAGATCGGCATGCCCACGCTGCGCAGCAGGAGGGCGCGCAGCGCGGGCAGGGAGCGTTCGAGCGGCTCAGGATCAGGTGTTATCAGCCAGCGCACAACGACCTCGTTGATGGCCCCAAACCAGGCATAGGAGGCTACCTCTGTATCCAGCGGGGCTATCACCCCTTCGGCCACCGCCAGATCGAGATAGCGCCGGATCATGCTGGCGAATTGGCCGTGAATCTCGACGATCTTCTCATCGAAGCCATGACCCAGGCCGACCGCCTCGACGAGCAGAATCTTGCTCAGGCGGCGATGGCGAGAGAACTGGTCCAGCACGACGCGCAGCGCGGCATCCACTTTTCCTATAGCTGTGTCCTCGTGCTCGATGGCTCGATCAACCGCAGCCATGAGTTTGGGCGCAAGGACATCGGTCAGTGCCAGAAAGATGCCCTGTTTGCTGGGGAAATGGAAATAGAAGCCCCCTTTGGAGGTTTTCGCCACCTGGATAATGTCGTCAACCACCGCGCCGTGATAGCCTTTTTCGGCAAAGACCTCTTCAGCGGCATCTAAAATGCGCTGCCGGGTAGCGTCCTTATCGCGCATCCCGCTGTGTTCCCTGCTTTGCTTAGAGTGTTGCTGGTCTGATGGTTTCCTGGCTGGCATTAGCGTGGTATCACCGGCAGCAGCACACGCGAGGGATATTCGCGGCTGTGCAAGATGGTTTGGCTGGCGCTTTGCGCCTCGGCATCCGCGCCGATCTGATGGCCGGTATTCAGGTTGCGGTCCCAGCGGGGGAAGCTGCTGCTCGTAATATCCAGGCGAATACGATGGCCTGCTTGAAAGAGGTTGCTGGTTGCCCAGAGGTCAATCGTGTATTCGTAGGCTTTCCCTGGTTCCAGCAGTTCCGGCGCCTGAAGGCTGTTGCGATAGCGCGCGCGAATGATGCCGTCCGTCAGGTTTTGCGCGAAGCCATCAGGATGCACATCTACCAATCGCGCCACGAAATCGGTATCTGGCGCGCTGGAAGCCGCCCAGAGTGTGACCGTCACCGGCCCCGTCACCTCAAGGTCGCGCTCCAGCGGGGCGCTGGTATAGACCAGCATATCGGCGCGGCGTTCAATCGGCTGCTGATCGCGCGCGCCTGGGCGATAGATCGCGGGCATCAGCAATGCGCCGCCCAGCGTGGGCATCGGGTTCAGCGGGTCATAGACAAAGCGATCAGCCGATTCACTGCCGGGAAGCTCTGTGCTGAGCGAACCATCGCCCTCCAGCGTATTCGCGTGCCCATTGCTGTGCAGATAGAATGGCGTGGGGATGGCGCGAGCCAGCGGCCAATCCTGTTCATCGCGCCAGGCGTTCTCACCCATGACAAAGATTTTTACCGGCGGCTCGCGGTCAACGCCATTGTCTATCCCTTTGAGCCAGCGATCAAACCAGCGCAGTTGCAGGCTCATAAAATCGATCTGAAGGTTGATGAACGCCGACGCTGCGCCGTAGCCAAAAGCCACATCGCCGACGGTGTGGCTCGCGTTGCTGTGAGACCAGGGGCCGATCAGGAGCCGCGCCTGGCGGGCTTCGGGGGTAGCCCCGCTGGCGCGCATCTCTTGAAAGTTGCGAATGGTGCCTGACAGGAAAATATCATACCAGCCCCCGGCGTTGAAGGTTGGCACATGCACCTGATCATGATGCCCCAGGATGGTCGAAGGCGCCGCATACTCTGGCGCAAAGGGATGCTCGATCCCGTCGAAGAACGATTGCCCAAGGTCGGTACGGCGGAACGGCTCAAACGCCTTCAATGGCAATGACTGATAGCCCTCGTCGGGCAGGCGATCAATCTCACGCGCCAGGGCCACCAGTTTCTTATACCCCGCGCTCTGATCGGGGTTGCCCCGTTCCCGGCGCAGGACGCTATCGAGGCCGGTTTCAAGCAGCCAGCCCGCTTGAATGCCGAGTTCCAGCGCGCCTCCTCGGCTGAACACTCCATTATGCGGGTCAGCCCAGGTTATGTAGGGGAACATAGCTGTCAGGTGCGGCGGGCGTTGGATAGCGCCAGCCCATTGGGTAAAGCCGAAGTAAGAAGCGCCATACATGCCAACGTTCCCATTGCTCCCTGGCAGCGCAGCCGCCCACTCAATCGTGTCGTAGCTATCCGGCCCCTCGTCGCGCAGCGGGTACCAGTCTCCTTCAGAGGTGAAGCGCCCGCGTGTGTCCTGCACCACGACCAGATACCCCTGGCGCGCGGCTCTCACCGGGTCCAACACCGAAGCGCCCAGCGGGAAATCCTTGCCATAAGGCAGGCGGGTCAAGACTACCGGGTAGCTGCCCTCGGCAGCCGGACGGTAGATATTGGCCCGCAAGGTGATGCCGTCGCGCATCGTAGCTGGCACATCAAAGTCAACGTGGATGCCCTGGTTGGCCTGTGGGTCTGGCATTCGCTGCTCCTTTGTTGAAGACGCTTTCTGATGGTTTTGCTATCAAGCGTTTGCTAAAACAGAAGAACGCTCTCTAGAAGCTCTATGAGAGGCGTCACTCAGCGTGGAGGTCTGGCGTGTTCCAGATCAGCAGAGATGACACCTGGCTGCTGGCGGAACCGCTGAATCAGCGCCTGCTCTTGTCCGGGGGGTACCGCGACCTGATAGAGATTGAGCGCCGCTTTGTGGCGCAGCGGCTTGCCGCCCAGCGCGCCTATTTCTTTCACGGCCTCCTCCATCGAGACGGTGGGGGCAAAGCCGACGATGATCAGCCCAGGCACTATCTCTTCTGCGTTGGAGGGTTTAGGCTGGCTTTGCATCTTCTGGTTCAGCAAGTCCTTTGCCTGGTTCATCATTTCTTGAGCTTTTGCGCTTGCGATAGAGAGACCCTTGCGGCCCTGAGCGATCCATTCTTTTGCGCGCTCTTCGTATGGGGTCGCCGTCGTCGGTAAAGGGGGTGTGGCTGGTCTGGTCTCTTTCTTCTCCGCTTGCGGGTCTGTAGGGTTTACAGAAGGGAGCCGCCCTGAAAAAGGGCCATGATGCCACCAATGCTTGAGAAGTTCCTGGACTGGTGGCTGAGCAGGCGGTGGGGTTGGCAGGCCGCGCCGCTGGAAGTCTGCCGGAGGGATCGGCCCGGCGCCAAACTGCTGGCGCTGCTCGCGCAGTGCGCGCAGGCGCGCCAGGCGCTCATCTTGCGGCGAAGGGAAAGCCCCTGATGGCTGAGGAGGAGGCTGCGGTTGTCCCTGCCTGGAAGGTTGGGGGAACCTATGGGAAGATGCGGGGTCAGAACCTCGCTCATTCGGTGGATTATTCAATGACAGGTCATCCGGGTCTTGGTTCATAACTTTCCACAGGTACGGGCACTGAAGACGACTGCTATTCCAGGCGCGAGGAGCCGCCGCGCTCGGACTGCTTCCAGCAAAGTAAGCAATCATTCTGTGGGCGCGAGGCGGCGGAATCTCCTCATGTATTATAATACAGTTCGGCTTACCCAGGAAAGTCTTCCAGGACATCAGGGATAAATGCCGCGCAGTTGGGTCGCTTCGGCAACGCGCGCAATGGCAACCATATAGGCTGCTGTGCGCATGTCGCATTTATGGGTCAGGGACTTGTCTAAGACGGCCTGGAACGCGCGGTCCATGATCGTTTCAAGTTTGGCTGCAATCTCGTCGTTGCTCCAGAAGAAGCTTTGCAGGTCTTGCACCCACTCGAAATAGCTTACCGTTACGCCGCCAGCGTTCGCCAGAATATCCGGGATGACAAAGATGCCACGTTTATAGAATACCCGATCAGCGTCCGGCGTCGTCGGGCCGTTGGCTGCCTCAGCGATAATCTTTGCCTGAACGCGCTCGGCGTTCTCAACGGTCAGCATCCCTTCAGTGGCCGCAGGGATGAGAATATCGCAGGGAACCTCCAGCACCTCGCGGATACCCATCTTCTGAGTGCCAGGGAATCCGACAACCGTTCCTCGCTCTTGCTTATGCAGCAAGACTTTGGATGGGTCGAAGCCAGCCTCGCTGTAGATGCCGCCCTGCGTGTCACTGACTGCTACGACTTTGCAGCCCTCAGCATGAAGCAGCCGCGCGGCAATAGCGCCAGCGTTGCCATAGCCCTGAACGGCTACGCGCGCGCCAGGAAGATTGATGTTCAGATGCCGGGCAGCCTTTTTGACGACGGAAATAACTCCGCTGGCGGTAGCGTCGTTGCGGCCCTCACTGCCTCCGATTGCCAGGGGCTTACCAGTCACGACAGCGGGGACCGAGTAGCCCTCGTGCATCGAATAGGTATCCATAATCCAGGCCATTACCTGGGAGTTGGTATTCACGTCAGGCGCGGGAATATCGCTGGTTGGGCCAATCAGGATAGCAATTTCAGTGGCATAGCGTCGGGTCAGCCGCTCCAGTTCGCCAATGCTCATTTCTTTGGGGTTGCAGATGACGCCGCCCTTCGCGCCGCCATAGGGGATACCTACCACCGCGCACTTCCAGGTCATCCACATCGCCAGCGCCTTGACCTCATCGTGGGTCACTTCGGGACTGAAGCGGATGCCGCCCTTGGCCGGTCCGCGATTCACGTTATGCTGCACACGGAAGCCGGTGAACATACGGATCGAGCCATTGTCCATGCGTACCGGGAAGTTGACGATCAGTTCGCGCTTGGGGAAGCGGAGTACCTGGCGCATATCTTCGCTGAGGTTCAGCAGGTCTGCCGCCACGTCGAATTGAGTTACCGCCATTTGATACGGGTTGATTGGCGCCGATTCTGGCACAACTTTGTGCATGTCGGTCCCTTTCTCCTTCAATATTATGGCGCAACATTGCGCCAGAGTCCCCATTGTTTGCTAGAGAACAGAAACGTCTTTTCATTTAGAAAGACGTTTCTCTCCTACCAGTTCGCCACAGGCTACGACGATTTGTGTTGCAATTTTTCCAGCAGCAGCCGACGTACCAGGGCGGGCTTCGCGCGTCCGGCGCTTCGTTTCATGACCTGGCCGATCAGCCAGGTGACTGAAGATTCCTTGCCTCGCTGGAAATCCTCTACCGCTTTTGGATTGGCTGTAATTACCTCCTCTATCATGCGCTCCAACTCAGCTTGATCACTGATTTGAGCAATACCCTCCGCCTCCACAATTTCTGCTGGCTGCCCGCCGGTGGCAAACGATTTTTCCAGCACGTCTTTGGCTTGGCTGCCGCTGATCCGTTCCTGGGCCAGCAGATCAACGAGCTGGGCCAGGCCCGCAGGCGTCACCGGGCAGGCGCTGATCTCCTGACCGGCGGCGTTCAGCAGACGCAAAAGATCGCCAGTGATCCAGTTTGCCAGCGCCTTGGCGCGCCCAGGCAATGTTCCCTGAGAAGCGTCGGCAACAGCCTGCTCAAAATAATCGGCCAGCGCCCGTTCCGCTGTCAATAGCTCGGCGTCATAGGCATTGAGGCCGTAGTGCTGCATGAAACGCTGGCGCTTGGCGTCGGGAAGTTCCGGCATTTTAGCGCGCACGCTGTCCACCCATTCCTGGCTCAGCACCAGGGGCGGTAAGTCCGGCTCTGGAAAGTAGCGATAATCGTGCGCCTGCTCTTTGCTGCGCTGAGAGACCGTTATCCCTCTGCCCTCCACCCAGCCGCGCGTCTCCTGAGAGATCTTCCCGCCCTCGCGCAGTATGGCAATTTGCCGCGCCGCTTCGTACTCCAGCGCGTGCTGCACCGAGCGGAACGAGTTCATGTTTTTGATTTCGGTCTTGACGCCCAACCGCGAGTCCCCGGCGGGTCGGACAGAGATGTTTGCGTCGCAGCGCAGGCTGCCCTCTTCCATGCGCCCCGAGGAGACGCCCAGGTAGACGAGCGTAGTCCGCAGCTTTTGCAGATAGAGGCGCGCCTCTTCGGCTGAGCGAATATCTGGCTCGCTGACGATCTCCATCAGCGGCACGCCAGCGCGGTTGAGGTCTACCAGGCTGTACGAGACGCCATCCGGCCCAACACGGTGAAGCAGCCGCCCGGTGTCTTCTTCGAGGTGAACGCGATGAATGCCGATGCGCTTTTCCTCATCCTTTAGCCTGATGGTCAGATAACCATTGCGGCTCAGTGGAATATCATATTGCGAGATCTGGTAGCCCTTGGGCAAATCGGGATAAAAGTAGTTCTTGCGGTCGAACTTTGAGAAAGAGGGAATGGTACAGTTGAGCGCCAGAGCCGTCATGACCGTATACTCTACGGCCTGTTCGTTGATGACTGGCAGCACCCCAGGCATGCCCATACAGATCGGGCAGTTATGGGTATTGGGCGCTGCATCAGCGTAGTCAGCACTGCACCGGCAGAACATTTTGCTCGCGGTCAGGAGTTGGGCGTGTACCTCCAACCCGATTACCACTTCATAATCCACAGCAGATAGTGTCGCCATCACCGCCTCATATACACCAGAGAGCTATCCAATGAGATGCGTTGCTCTTTGTTCTTGAAATCCTACCAGAACGTCAAACATGTCGTTTGACAAAACGCTCGATGCGTATCAATGCCTCTTCGATCTTCTCCTGGGCTGTGCAGTAGGCGCAGCGTACAAACCCTTCGCCAGCAGCGCCAAAGGCGCTGCCAGGGACGACAGCCACCTTTTCCTCAAACAAGAGGCGCTCGGAGAACTCCTCTGAAGTCATACCAGTAGATACGATGGAGGGAAACGCATAAAACGCGCCTCTCGGGTCGCCGCAGGCCAGTCCGATGCGGTTCAGGCCATCCACCATTACGCGGCGGCGCTGAGCGTAGCTGGCGACCATCTGCTGCACATCTTCTTCACCATGCAGCAGCGCCTCCAGCGCGGCGGCCTGGCTCATCGAGGCAGCGCACATGATGGCATACTGATGGATTTTGAGCATAGCCTCCAGAATCGGCTGGGGAGCGGCCACGTAGCCGATGCGCCAGCCTGTCATCGCGTAGGCTTTCGAGAAGCCGTCGAGCAACACGGTGCGCTCGCGCATCCCCGGCAGCGTGGCAAGGCAGATATGCTCAAAGTCATAGGTCAATCGGCTATAGACCTCATCTACCAGAACGATCAGATCATGCCGACGAGCTACCTCGGCAATAGCTTCCAATTCATGGCGCTCGATGACACCGCCAGTCGGGTTATTCGGGTTGCCAAAGAGGATCAGCCTGGTACGTGGCGTAATCGCTGCCTCGATGGCCGCTGCTTTTACTTCAAAGTTATCTTTCGCATGCGTCGGCACTGGCACCGGGACACCACCGGCAAAAAGAATACCGGCCTCGTAAGCGACATAGCCAGGGTCCGGCGTGACGACCTCAGCGCCGGGGTCAATGAGGGCGCGCAGCGCGGTGTCAACGCCTTCGCTCACGCCAACGGTCACAAAAAGCTCGTGCTGAGGATCGTAGTCCAGCTTATAACGCTGTTGAAGATGCTGGGCAATGGCCCGACGGAGTTGGGGTGTGCCATAATTTGAGGTATAGTGCGTGTCGCCCTGCTCTATGGCGGCAATGCCAGCGCGGCGGATATGTTCAGGAGTCACAAAGTCCGGCTCACCCACGCCCAGCGAGATGACATCAGGCATCCCGGCCACAATATCAAAGAACTTGCGGATACCGGAGGGCTTGACGAGGCGCACGCGCTCGGCCAGAAGTTCTCGCTTGATAACGTAGTCCATGATGCTCCTTAAATCAAAGCTGCTTAGAAGCTTCTTTGCCGATGACGACAGTGAGGTTGTGTATCGTGCCATACGGCGCTTCTGCACAAGCCGTTCCCAAGTCAGAGACTGTTGGTGATGGTTCTATGATAGCACATGGACGCCTGGCTTTCAATCGGCGTGCAGTGAGGTAGAAGACGGAATAGCATAGAGGAAAGGTGAGCTATGAGAGTGCTTTATCTCTCCAAGGGCAAGATTCGCTTTATTCAGGACTACCCTCGTCCCGATCCCTTACCGGATGAAGCGCTTATCCGTGTCCTGCGCGCTGGGATTTGCAACACTGATCTGGAGCTTCAGCAGGGCTACAAAGGCTTCGAGGGCGTTCCCGGCCACGAGTTTGTCGGCCAGGTCGAGGTTTGTGATACTCATCCAGAATTGATTGGGCGCAGGGTGGTCGGTGAGATTAACATAAGCTGCGGCTCTTGCCCGCGCTGCCGCGAGGGTCTGCGAACGCACTGCCAGAATCGGCGAGTCTTGGGCATTCTCAACAAGGATGGGGCTTTTGCCGAGTACCTGACGCTTCCGGTTGAGAACCTGCATCTAGTTCCAGATGCCGTAAGTGACGCTGAAGCGGCCTTCGTTGAGCCGCTGGCGGCCTGTTTTGAGATACTGGAG
Source organism: Ktedonobacterales bacterium (assembly GCA_036557285.1). Classification (NCBI taxonomy): domain Bacteria; kingdom Bacillati; phylum Chloroflexota; class Ktedonobacteria; order Ktedonobacterales; species Ktedonobacterales bacterium. The sequence continues at coordinate 20,647 of DATBHW010000017.1, read as the reverse complement.
CAGGTCCAGGCGCGGCCAACCAGGGCGGTATTAGTGCTGGGAGACGGCAAACTGGGTCTGCTGGCGGCCCAGGCGCTGCGGCTGACGGGAGCGCAGGTGACGATACAGGGGAGGCACGCAGAAAAATTAGCCATTGCCAGCAGGCTGGGAATAGCAACTAGCAGAGCCGATGACGCGCCTCGTTCAGCAGCGGCCTATGATCTGGTCATTGAATGCACTGGAAGCGCGTCTGGTCTGGAAACCGCCAGAGAACTGGTGAAGCCGCGTGGAACTATCGTGCTGAAGAGTACGGTGGCAAGCCGGACGACCCTCGATCTGGCCCCATTTGTTGTTGATGAGATCACTCTTGTCGGCTCGCGCTGCGGGCCGTTCGAGCCTGCCCTGCGCGCCCTTGAACAAAAACGTATCAGCGTAGCCCCGCTGTTGAGCATTACCTATCCGCTGGATCGAGGAGTGGAAGCATTTGCACGAGCCGCAGAGCATGGTATGCTTAAGGTGCAATTGGAGATGGCTCAGAACGAGTCCACTGCCCGCTAATTTCATCGTCTCATAGGAGTATGTTCATGCCCCTACTTGGCCTGACCGCTGACGAGGTGCTGACGACCACCCGCTCAGTGCGCAAACGTCTCGATTTCTCCCGCCCTGTCGAACCCGAAGTCATTCGAGAATGCCTGGAGATTGCCTTGCAGGCGCCCACCGGCGGCAACCGCCAACAATGGCATTTTGTTGTGGTGATCGATCCGGCACAGCGCCAGGCGCTCGGCGACATCTATCGGCGCGGCTATGGGGTCTATCGCTCCAGTGTTGCCCCACGAGTCGTAGATGAAACGCCGCGCGGACAGACCTTGCAGCGGGTTATCAGTTCTTCGGATTATCTGGCAGCCCATATGCACGAAGCGCCTGTTCTGCTGATCCCCTGTATCAAGGGTCGCCTGGAGGGGAAATCCAGTGTCGAACAGGCTGGAGTATGGGGGTCTATCTTGCCTGCCGCCTGGAGTTTCATGCTTGCCGCCCGCGCTCGCGGGTTGGGGAGCGTCTGGACGACCATCCACCTCTTCTTTGAGCAAGATGCGGCGCAGCTTCTCGGCATTCCCTACGAGAAAATCACCCAGGCGGCGATGATTCCTGTGGCTTATACCAAAGGTGTGGACTTTTCTCCGGCACAGCGCGAGCCATTGGATACTGTGGCGCATTGGGATCACTGGTAATGTCGGTATACCTTCTCTGCTGGGAGGTTTTTCTCGGTGCTGGGAGGTTTTTCAGAGAGTGAGCAGAGGAAACGACTTGCTCGGGGTTATTTCTTCGTATGAGTCGTTTCTGGCATAGTCAGGGCCATGAGGAGGTCTCGCCAGTGGGCAAGCAGGAGGCAATGACCTTCTCCATGATAAAAAGTAGCGCGGCAGTTGGGGATCGTCTGGGCTAGATGGCGGCCAAAGGCAGGCGCCAGAAGTGTATCCGCTTCACCATGCCAGAGGAAGACTTCTTTGAGAATCCCTTCGAGACGAAATCTCCAGGGACGCGCCAGCACCAGCATATCATCATAGAGTCCACGGCTGCCCTGCCGGAAGAGTTCTAGTGTCGTTTCCAGCATCATGGCGCGCATGCGCTGGTTGTCCAGAAGCGCCCGATCTGTCTTTGAATACCGCGCGATGATCGCCTCCAATGTCTGGTATAGGTTGTGGCGTGCCTGTCGGCCCTGCTGCCAGGCAAATAGGCGCGCGGCCCAGGGAGCAACCTGGACGATACGCGCTGCCCCCCACCATTGGGGCGTCAGGTAATCTGCCGGGTGAATGCCAGCCAGGGGCGCGCCGCCGCTGACCACGCCTATTGCTGAGAGGCGTTCGGGGATTTTGTAAGCACAGGCCAGAGCATGCGCCCCGCCGCCTGACCATCCAAGAACTGCGAACTGGCCGATTCCCAGGGCGTCTGCCAGCGCCACGACATCGTCGGGCCAATCGAGCAGAGTCCGGCCAGGTTTGGGGTCGGAAAGGCCAATGCCGGGTCGATCAATCGTTATCAGGCGAACTCCCAGCCCCGCCGCGATAGAATCATCAGGGTGGCGGGTAAGCCGCGAAGCTCCCAGGCCGTGAAAGAAAAGAAGGGGCTTTCCATCGGGCGAGCCAAATTGAGCGAACCCAAGCGCCCTCCCATCGGGGAGGGCGTATATTTCTCCAGGTGTTGATCTTTGCATAGGCATTATCTTCCTTTCTATCTGCAAGGGATATACCCACTTCAAGGCTTGCCAGCGAGGACTATTATGAAGTTTGACGAATAATCAAGGTACCGGAGGGCTGCGTTATGATCCATACTCATCTCTGGCCGGATACCATTGCTGTGGATGAGGTCGGGCGCCTGTCTGTGGCTGGCGTGCCTCTGGCGAGCCTGGCGCGTGAGTATGGAACGCCGCTCTACCTCTTTGACGAGGCAACCATTCGGAGCCAGTGTCGGGCCTTTCGTCGAGCTTTTGCCTCGCGCTGGACGCAGAGCGCCATTGCCTATGCAAGCAAGGCGTATCTCTCCCCGGCGCTTTGCCAGATACTGCTTCAGGAAGGGCTGGAACTCGATGTAGTCTCGGCGGGCGAATGGGGCCTGGCTTTGGCGGCAGGCTATCCCGTCGCCCGGATGCACCTGCATGGCAATTTCAAACCAGAAGCGGAGTTGAAGGCGGCGCTGGAGGTTGGCCTGGGGCGCATCGTGGTTGATAGTCTGGAGGAAATGGAGCAGATCGAGTCATGGGCAGCCCGGCGTCAACAGCGCGTCTCTCTCTGGCTTCGCCTCTGCCCGGATGTCCCCGTCCAGACACATCGTCATCTGCAAACAGGACACGCCGCCTCCAAGTTCGGACTTCCCCTCGCCAATGGCAGCGCAGCCAAGGTTGTCGCCCGCGCCAGCGTCTCGCCCTGGCTTGATCTGGTCGGATTGCACGCGCATGTTGGCTCCCACCTCAGCGACCTGGAGCCGCTGGCGCAGGCGCTGTGGGCGCTAGGCGATTTCGCGGCTGCGATGGGCGAGAGCTACGGGATCACTGTCCGTGAGATAAGTCCAGGAGGTGGGCTGGGGGTGGCTTCGCTGCCAGAGGAGCAGTCGCCCGACATCGAGATATACGCCGAAACCTTGACGACCACTCTGCGACAGGTGGTGGAGCAGCGCGGTCTGTCTCCACCGAGGTTGGTGGTGGAACCAGGGCGGGCGATTGTCGCGCGGGCGGGCATCGCGCTTTATACGGTTGGGCCACGGAAAGTACTGGCTGATGGGAGCGTTGTGCTGGCGGTGGACGGCGGGATGGGGGACAATGTGCGGCCAGCCTTGTATGGAGCAGCCTATCACGCGGTACTGGCCGAGCGGGTAACGGTCCCCGCCACCGAGCAGGTGCGGGTGGTTGGACGCTATTGCGAATCGGGCGACACCTTAATCGAGCAAGTGGCGCTGCCGCCAGCGGAGGCGGGGGAGGTGTTGGCGATCCCGGTGAGCGGAGCGTATCACCTGCCGCTGGCGAGCAACTATAATATGGTCCCACGACCAGCGGTGGTTTTCTTGCGCGAGGGGTCTGCCCGACTGGTCCGTCGCCGTGAAACGCTGGAGGATATGCTGCGCCTCGACCTGCTCGCCACCTGATATACGGTGGGTCGCAGAGCAGCTTGAATAACGAGGCGGTATCAATCGGCCACATTGAGAGGGAAAGACCACTTATTCAAGATGGTTGGCTGTTGCATAGCTCCTGCTCTGGTTGATGATGTAGCGGACAAACTCCAACGTTGCTTGGAAATCTGCCTGGTCGGCAGGCTGGCGCACAGAAAGGGCCGGATTGGGTCGGCCAGCCCACGTGCGATCAATCAGCCCTTTCCAGGAAGTATCCAGGGTGGTTTTGGCCCAAGCTGCGCCCGCTCTCTTGGAGCCAGGGAATCCGTTGTGCAGATCGTGGAGCATGCGGCAATACTGCAAGACGATGTAGGTTTGATAAAAGCGGTTCTGGTAGTGATCAGGATGGGCCAGGATGTCCTGCCCCCAGTCCTGAATGGTTGCCAGCATTTCTTGGCGTAATGCAGTCACCGATAAGGGATCGATCAGGGTCACAGGAGCAGGCCCAGCCAGAGGTATCCCCTGTTCGCGCACAACCCACCTGACCAGGAGGGTATTACAATGATCGGATTGAATGAGTGAGCGGCTCCCATGATCGAGATACCAGAGCAGACCGTTGCTCTGAGGAGGGCGCCGCAAGATACGCTGGGGAAAGTAAGAACCCTCTAAATGCTGCGCCCACGCGCTCTCCAGCCCATACAAACGTGCGTGCATAAGCTGGAGGGCTGATACCTCAGAGTCAGCGAGGTCATCGGTGATGACGATGATGAAATCCACATCGCTATGCTCATCGAAATCGCCAACGGCGAATGACCCCTGGAGGTAAGCGCCCATGAACTTCTGACCAAGAGCTAGCTGGACGCTTTCTACCAGGTTCTGGAGCACCACATTGAGATCGGGGTAGGGTGTGGGAATGCTTTCCATTGCTCACCTGCTTTCTCAACGATGACATGCTTTGCGGCGCTTTCGCCTCTAGATGCTATTATCCTGGCAAGGAAAAGCCTTGCATAGAGGTATCATCATACGCTAAGCTAAGCAAGAAAGAGCGGAACAATGGAAGCGCAGCCGTTTCCTGTCCTGAATCTCGGGCTGGGAAATCTCCCCCAGCTTTCTCGGGCGAAGTCGCGTTCGATCAGTGCTGAAAACAGGACCGGGGAGAAAGGACGTGGGGGTATGGCGACGGAAGGAACCGGCGCCTGGCATGCCCGTGAACTGGGGCAGGGGTGGAAAATCTCCCCATCAGTAATAATACCTCCGCAGAATGTCTTTCTGCTAGCCGCCATCCAAGAGCCTGGCGTTATCCAGCATCTCTGGATGACAACGGCTCCCAAACACTGGCGGCACCTGATCTTGCGGGCCTACTGGGATGGAGAGGACACACCATCAGTTGAATGCCCCTATGGTGACTTTTTCGCCAGCGGCTGGTGTGAACCCTGCCAGATCAGTTCGCTGCCTGTTGCCGTCAATCCGATGGGAGGGATGAATGCGTACTGGCCGATGCCTTTTCGGCAGGGCGCGCGCCTGACCCTGGAGAATCGGAGTGCGGAGGAGGTGACGCTGTTCTACCAGGTGGATTATGCGCTGACCGATGTGCCGCTGGATAGCGCCTATTTTCACGCCCACTGGAGACGGAGCAACCCGCTCGCGTATAAGCAGGTCCATACGCTGCTGGATCAGGTTCGTGGCCCAGGACACTATGTTGGGACGTACCTCGCCTGGCAGTCCAACAGCCCAGGCTGGTGGGGTGAAGGGGAGATCAAATTTTATCTGGATGAGGATGAGGAGTTCCCTACCATCTGTGGGACAGGAACCGAGGATTATTTTGGAGGCGCCTGGTGTTTTGAGGCCCCGCAGGGGCGTTATGGCGCCTATACCACGCCATTTCTGGGCTTGCCCCAGGTCATACCACCCGAAGCGTTCTTCCAAAGTGGACAACGCTTTGGCCTGTATCGCTGGCATATTCTCGATCCCATCCGGTTCGAGGACAAACTGCGGGTGACGATTCAAGCTCTGGGCTGGCGTGAAGAGGGGCACTACCTTCCTCTCCAGGACGATATCGCTTCCACAGCCTTTTGGTATCAGCGCGAGCCACATACACCCTTTCCACCCCCAGCATCGCTTGACATCAGCTTGTCTTAACGCCTCCGGCTGGGCCGTTTCTTGCGGTTGATCGGTAGGCGATGCTGGCTCACAGGGGTTGACCAGGTTGAGGCAGCATCTTATGCTGTCCATACCAAGGGCTGCGTAAAGCCCATCGCTCAAGTGATGGGGAGTGTCAAAGCAGTCGGCTAGTCTCTGGCGGTGTAGGTCCGACCATTACCTACCCCCTCTTGTGCATGTGTGCAAGCGCCAGGTCGGAAGGCAAGAGCACCTAGGCCCAATGAGGGTACAACAGAAAGAAGGAGCAGCATGGAGGTCTTTGAAGCGGTTCGCACAGTCCTGGCAGTACGCCAATTTCAAGAAAAACTTGTCCCCGAACCCGTCATCCGGCAAATCGTCGAAGCGGCCCACCTGACCGCGAGCAGCAGGAACGGCCAACCCTGGCATTTCGTCGTCGTAGAGAACAAGGACACGCTGCGCCAACTCGGCGCGCTCGCGCCCACCGGGCGGTATCTCGCGCAAGCCTCGCTGGCGATTGTGGTGGGTATGGAAGCGAGCATCTTTGCGGTGTCTGATGCGAGTCGGGCCATTCAATCTATGATGCTGACCGCCTGGGCACAGGGCGTCGGCTCCAACTGGGTCGGTTTCCAGAATCTCAAGCAGGTCAATTCTGTGCTGGGCATTCCTGAGGAGATTGAGATTCTGGCGATTCTGGCCTTTGGCTATCCGGTGGCCGCGCTCGGCAAAGGGAAGAAGAATCGCAAACCACTGGGCGAGATTGCGCACCGGGAGCGGTGGGGCCAACCGTTCACCCAGGCTCTTCCTGAGTAACAGCGCATCCAATATCTCGGATCCCAGGGAAAGCCGCTTAAAATTTTCCTATAGCCCTCTTGACAAGATAGAACTTACGTTCTATTATTGCCTGTAATAGAACACTTGTATGTAAAACCTATGTTCAAGAGGGCTTTGTAGCGTGTCCATGTTGTAAGCCGCCACGAGCAACAAAGCTTGCGCCCGCGCAGGTAGCGAAGGTTTTGCATCTGAGCATGAGGCTGTTACCACTCATGCCAGCGCCGCGCCTTGATTCACAACAGGCGCTCTGTGAAATCAGCTTAGCACACTGATCTGACCATGTGCGCTTTTCAGCACAGCATATCCTGGCTCGCTGAGGCAGCGTCCGTGTTGTTTGCCAACCTTGAAACCTCAAACATGAGCTTGGGGAAGCCTCTTAACTGTCCTGTTTACATCTGTGATAGGAGGAAAACCATGCCTGCGAATGCACCTGTCAATCAGGCAGCTATTAAAGCCGCCAGGAACCCAGGCAGAGTAACGCAATATCTGGCGAGCAGATTTAGCATGTGGGGGAAGTGGACCATCGGGATGCTCTTTGCAGGTTTTGCGATCATATGCCTGCTGCTCTATCTTGCTGTGCAGTGGATCACTTATACCACGCTCGTCTGGGGAAACGGGACCAACAATGCCGTGACGCTCGTAGAGAATATCGGACATGGCGGCATGAGCGAGATTACCGTAGCCTTTAACGATCACACCCTGATTGTCACTGAGGTTGATGCGAACGATCCCAGCCGGGTGACGGTGATGAAAGTCAACGAACAGATAGCGATCCCCGATGGGAGCAGCGTGCTTACCGCCTCCTTGCAAGAGGTGCTCCAATCTGGCAGGCTGGACCTGGTGATCAGGCTCAAGGGCGGGCTAGCATACCATACACAGTTTACGACGGTTCTGGTCAATAATGTGGATGCGGTGAAGAAAAACCCGCAGGCCCCTGGTTTTCGCGCGCCGACCTCCGCTGAGCTGACGCAGGCGTTGCAAAAATTGGGAAGCTGAGGTTCTCTTCTCCTCTCCTTCTGACCAAACGGCACGTTGTTTTCCTAACCCACTCATCCCTACCAATACGCTCCCTGTTTAAGAGAGCTTTTCTTGTGTAACTTGAAGACAGAGCAATCTGTGTGCCTGACAAGGCGCTGGAGCCTGGAGCTGCTTTATGTCCAGAAAAGTGGTCATGTGCCTGTCGCTGCTCATATCAGCGGGCGTTTTGGTCAGTCTGCTGCTGAGCATGGGTGGTTCTGCCGCGCTCTACGGGGTGAGTTGGGCGACATCGCAGGCTCCGGGGATGAATACTCCTGCGCCTACTCCGCGCCCCATTGCGGGCCAGGTACAGGCGCTGTACCAGGGCGATCCTGGCATCGGGTGGGATACCCGCCAGCAGTATACCCTCTGGTGGCCCAGCGCCTGCTCGCCAGCGGCGCTGACAATGGCCTTGCGCGCCTGGGGAGCACCGGTGCGCATTGGGCAGGTGCTTGATCGCCTGATTGCGAAAAAGGCCATTACCCCTCAGCATGGGCTGCTGCATGTCGAGGCGCTGGAGTCGGTGGCAAAGAGCTATGGGTTTGCGGCCACGACCTTCTGGAGTTGGAAGCTCAAGGATCTGCGGCACGTGACGGACCAGGGCGTTCCGGTGCTGATTGATGTGGTGGATGCCAAACGCCAGACGCCGTACCCCGATTTCGTAGTCGGCCATTGGCTGGTGGTGGTCAAGGTGACGGCAGATCGGGTGGAGGTGCGCGATTCGAGCGGCTATCACCTGCGCACGCTCGGCCTGGGGGTGTTTCACACGCTCTTCACTGGCATTGGCGTGGTGATCTGGCAGGGAGCCTCCATCTCGCTGCCCTGAAAGGGAGAATGGCAATGCGCCGTAACGTGATGGTTTCTGTCTCGGTGCTGTTGTTGCTCGGCGTGAGCCTGCTCTTGCTCAGGCAAGCTGGAGCGCCAGACTTCACACTCGCTGAGCTGCACTGGACGACGAATGCCAATGCTCCATCTCCTGGCAGCGGTGAGTCCGGCGCCGATACCCTGCGGGCTTTTGGGTTGAGCGGCTCGGCTACCTGTCGGACGGCTGAGCCGCCTACACACTCGCCCTGGCTAGCGGTGGCGCGCGCTGACGCCAAGAAATATCAGCTAGACGCCCTGGTGTTCGAGTGGAAAATCTGGCAGGAGTCGGGCTTCAATCCCGATGTCCACAATAGCTCTGCGGGGGCGATTGGCATCGCGCAATTTATGCCGGAGACTGCCGCAGGGATGGGCATTGATCCCCGTGACCCCAGGCAGGCGCTGGATGCTTCGGCGCGGCTGGATGTGGGGCATCTGAAACAATATGCCAGCCGTGCACGGCAGCTTTCCGATCATTATGGCGGCTGGTCTGCTCGCTATGGCTACGCGCTGGCGCTGGCAGCCTATAACGCTGGCCCAGGTTCGCTGGAGAGCGCCTGGTATCTGGCGTTTTCGGCTGCCTGGCCCAAAAGCCCCTGGGCCTGGCTGGCGCGGATGGCTTCTGAGACGCAGCACTATATTCCTAACATCATGAATTGTTCAGTGAAGTAAGCTCTTGATCTTAAGCTCCTGGCCTCTGGAAGAAGAAAGGAATGCTGGTGATGAAATATCCAACCAGATCGCTCCCTCCAGAACTGGTCCCGTATGCCCAGGCTCTGGAGGAGTTTAAGCAGCAAACCGGCATACGGCTCTCGTTCCCGCCGCTGGGAATGGGTGGTGGGGGAACCGTTCTGGCCGCCGAGGATGGGTGTGGAAAGCCTCTGGCAATTAAGGTGATTGCGGCGGAAGATGCAGCGAGTAGAGATCAGGCGCTGCGTGAAGCCGACATTCTGAGGCAGGTCCAGCATGTGGCAACGCTGGGCGGCGGTGACGGTCTGCTCTGGCAGAAACACTATCATCAGGTTGATCTGTTTTTTTTGGCAATGGATTATGTTCCTGGTCAGACGCTGACGCAGTTGATCGCCTCTCAGGGGTCGCTTGCCGAATCAACCGCTATAGAGTTGACGATTGCTATTGCTGAGTGGCTTGAAGTGCTGCATCAGCAAAACATTATTCATCGGGATGTGAAGCCAGATAATGTCATTATGCTGAAGCTGGGGAAGCGCTACCAGCCTGTTGTGGTTGATTACGGGATTGCCAAAGTGGGCAACCAGACCTGGCGCGGCGCCAGAGCAGCAACCGATGGCTATGCGCCCCCTGAACAATATAAAGGCGGCACAGACCGCCGCACCGATGTCTATGGGCTAGGCGCGACGCTTTATGAAATGGTAACAGGAGAAATACCACCTGCTTCTATCGGTCGTGGCCCCAGGGATATATTGGAGCCGCGTCAAAAGAACCCGGCTCTCTCGCTTGAGTTGGAACTGATCATTCAGATAGCCACTGCCTATCATCCTGGACAACGCTTCTCTACAATGGGGGAGATGATTGATGCGCTCCGGCTGGCGCAGGATGGCAATAAGACGGCGCTGTTTTCGACACTTCAGGCACTGGGCTTGCTGAGCGGCGCGGGAAATGGCGCGCTGGTTACAAAGGCTTCATCACCCGCGAATGTGCCGCCGCTGCCCCCATTGCCGCTGAAGCGGCCCAAACAGCAGCCCTCGGCGCGAGCGATGCCTGCGCGCCGGGGCAATGTTTGCCTCTGCTGCCAGAAGCGCAACCGGCCTGGAGAGGTATTCTGCGATGATTGCGGCGCTGCGCTTGATCCAGCGGCCAGAGTGGTTCCGGCTTCTGCGCCGCCGCTGGCTATCCTGGGGGCTGCTGGCCTCTCTGTGCCGCGCACGCCTGGCCCGCAGTTTATGTCGCTGCTGTTTGCCCGCCAGATTGTCCTGGGTGGGCCGATGCTGAGCGGGCTGGGAAAGAGCCTGCTGGTGCTGGCCTACTGGGTTCTTCTGGCTGGCCTGGCCCTTGGTGGTCGGTCAGTGAGCATGGTCTTTTCGCTGGTGAGTGGGGTGACTATTGGCTGTTCGGTGTTCTTCTTTTTGCTCTTTCCCCTCTTCGCCAAAATCCTGATCCGCTGGGATGATACCGTTATCACCCGGCGCGGCAAGGCCGGTTGGCTGCGCCGCAGAGCCGTGATGCTGCTGGGCCTGGCCGGTCTGGTGGGGTTTCTCTACTGGCTGTTCGTGGAGGTAGCCCTATGGAAAAGTGACTGGTTTATGACTCCGCCAAGCATCTCGATTCTGGTCTATGCCGGTCTGGCGTGCTTTGCCTCCATTTTGATAGAGGCGCTGCTGGCCTGATGCGCCGCCAGGGACGGCGGCGGTACACGCAGAACGAACTTCTTCAAGCTGATATAGTATGAGAAGAGTACGGGCGGTATGATCAGCGGGGCGCTTAACATAAGGAGAAGGCGTTATGTCTGTTACTATCGAACGCAACGGACCCGTGACGACGGTGATATTGAGCCGACCAGAGGTGCGCAACGCCGTTGACCGCCAGACGGCGGAATCGCTGGCGGCGGCGTTCAGGGCTTTCGATGCGGACCCTGCCGCGCTGGTGGGTGTGTTTGCTGGCGATCACGGCCAGTTCTGCGCTGGCGCGGACCTAAAAGCGATTGCCAGCGGCCATGCAAACCGGATGGAACCGACAGGCGACGGGCCAATGGGGCCAAGCCGCCTGCTCTTGAGTAAGCCGGTGATCGCGGCGATTGCGGGCTACGCCGTTGCCGGTGGTCTTGAGTTGGCGCTCTGGTGCGACCTGCGCGTGATGGAGGAAGATGCTACGCTGGGCGTGTTTTGTCGGCGCTGGGGGGTGCCGCTGATTGATGGCGGGACGATCAGGCTGCCTCGGCTGATCGGCCTGAGCTGGGCGCTGGACTTGATTTTGACTGGTCGCCCGGTCAGCGCGGAGGAGGCGCTGGCGATGGGATTGGTCAATCGCGTGGCAGCGCATGGGCAGGCGCGCCAGGTGGCCGAGGCGCTCGCCAGCGAACTGGCGCACTTCCCGCAGGTGTGTATGCGCGGGGATCGGCTCTCGGCATATGAGCAGTTCGATCTTGCGTGGGACCAGGCGCTGGCAAACGAGTTTCAACATGGTCTGGCGTCCATGCAGGCGGGAGGCGCGGCGGGCGCGCAGTGGTTCGCCGAGGGGCTGGGCCGACATGGCCGTTTTGATCTGGAGGGGAAGGGCGCTTCTCAGACTCAATAAGCTATTGTATTTTCTGGAAGGGGAAGGTATGGCTGAAACGATGGAGCCGGAGCCTTTGCTGCTCTCGCTGGATGAGACCAATCCCTTGCCCAAGTATATGCAGATCGTCGAGCAGGCGCGCGCCTTTGTGGCCGAAGGTAAGCTAAAGCCGGGGATGCAGCTTCCTTCAGTCCGCCAGCTTGCCTCGGACCTGGGCATTAATGTCAATACGGTCCTGACCGCTTACCACGCGCTGGAGACTGAGGAGATTATTCTGCTGCGGCATGGTTCGCGGGCAGTGATTCATCCGCGCCTGACCAGGCCAGCTTCGCCCCAGGCGGGCGATGTTGCCCATGTCCGGGCGCTGTTGGGGCGAGTGCGCACCGATGCGCTGCTGCGTGGACTGTCGCTGCCTATGCTTCAGGAACTGGCGGCAGATGTCTTTAGCCAGCCGATAGATTAAGCGTTCAGAAACGCTTCCAACGGCTGGCGCGTTCTATCATCAGAGACAACAGCATCTCTTAACAGGCGGCCAGGCATGGTATCGAGACATGGCCGGGGCCGGATTAAGACAGGGGGCGGAACGATGGATGAGCATCCTGTAGAGCAGGCGGTGTCCGAAGTGGGTGTGCGTGTGGTGAAGCCGCATCAGTTTGACGCCAATACTATCCAGACGCCAGGTATGCAGCGAGTCACGGCCATTTCGCGCCAGTTGGCGGGCGCAGTGGGCCTGTGGGGTGGAGTGACCGTTGTTGCTCCGACTGTTGCCAGTGGTGTGCATCATCACGGCGAACTGGAAACGATCATCTATGTGGTTTCTGGGCATGGAAAGATTCGGTGGGGGGCGAAGATGGAACACGAGCAAGAGGTGGAACCGGGCGATTTTATTTATGTGCCGCCGTTTGTGCCTCACCAGGAAATGAACCCATCACCTGATACGCCGTCGCAATGGGTGGTAGTTCGCAATGCCCAGGAGCCAGTGGTGGTGAACCTGGAGCCGGGCGAATGGGACGCAGCGCAGCAAGTCGCTAATGCTGCCATGCATCAGGGCAGCGGGCATTGACATCTGGCTGTGAATCTTCCTGGCTCAGCAGCGTAATGATCATGATGGGCTTCCTTCGCCGCTGCTTCAGACAATCCCTGGCGATAGAGTGATGCTCGCCTCTGCGTTTCTTTGCCTGAGATGGACTCATTTTAAGGTGATGAGAGGGTATGATGACCAGTTCAACCAGCGCGCCTCCGCGCCGGAAGAGCCGGACGGTTCTGCCTGCAACTGTGACTTTGGCTGCCTGGCGGATGCGCCAGACATGGCGCTTGCTCGTCGTGACCGGCCTGGGTATGCTGGTAGGAGTGGTGATTGTGTGTACCACGCCGTTCTTCTCGCAAGTCACGCTGACGGCGGGGCTGCGCAGTGTGCTGACGGCTACTCCCCCGGATTCAGAGGTGGTTATCCGCACCACCGCGCTTCAACTCTCAACCTCGATTGCGGCCCAGAACAACAAGGAGCTTGGGGATTTTATGCGGCAGCACGCGGGGGCGTATTTCAGTGGCCCGCCACATTTTACCATTCAACCACCACGGCTGCATGTCGCTTCCTTCAGAGCGGGCGATCAACTTCAGCTTGTTGGCGATTCTATGCAGGCGAGCGCAGCCCACGTGGAACTGATTAAAGGGCGGCTGCCACAGGCTACGAACAGCGATGAGGTAGAGATCGCTATGACGCCAACCACGGCTGACGCTATCCCTGCAACCATTGGGACAGTGCTTACCACTACTATGGGGTTCCTTGGCTCGACGGCTCCTATTGAGGTAAGGTTGAAGCTGCGGCTGGTTGGTACGTTCATACCTATCCCCGGCGATCCATACTGGCATGGTGAGACGTTTAGCCCAGGCATCCTGGGAAAAGACTTTACCTTCTTTCAAGCGTTGATGTCGAATGATGGCTTCCTGGCTACTCTGACGCGCCTGGAGGATCCGCTTTGGCCCCTCCTCCTGGATAAGCCCACCCTGTTATGGTATTACCACCTGGATGTTTTGCATATCAGCATGGCTGATCTCGATGATCTGATTGGTAAGCTGAATGTTACGCAGCTTCAGATTACTCAGCAATTTGGAGACACCTCTACATTAGAGGGTACACGACTTATTGGCCCCCCTGTAGAATCATTTGGCGCTCCAAGCACGCTGGAAAAGTATCGTGATCGTGTCGCGGTAGTCCAGATTCCTGTAAACATCGTGGCGCTGCAAGTCTTCTGCCTGCTCCTCTTTTTTGTGAGCATGATGGCTGATCTGCTGGTTGAGCGCCAGGCGGAGGTGATTGCCCTGCTGCGCAGCCGGGGGGCCAGCCGCTGGCAGGTCTTTGGTTCTTTTGTGAATCAGAGTATTGGCCTGGGCGTGATTGTGCTAGTTGCTGGTCCATTGCTTGCCATCCTTACGACGCGCTGGATCGCGCAGGCTCTGCTTATATCGGCAGATCAGGGCGCGCTGAATATTCTCGCGGGAAATCCGCTTCGGATCGCGCTTGGAGCGGGCTGGTACGCGCTGGCGGCTTCCCTGGGCGCGGTCATTGCAATGATCGTGGCGCTGAGGAGTTCGGCCAGCCGCGATGTGCTTGAGATGCGCCGCGAAGCTGCCAGAGCGACACGCGCGCCGCTCTGGCAGCGGCTCTATCTGGATATAGTGGCGATGATTATTGCGCTCACCGGCTTTGGTATTTCGCTCTATGTGGCCCATGCCGGTGTCTTCGATACGCGCGTCAATCTGTTGATTGCGGCCCCGCTGGCCTTGATCGCGCCCATTTTTCTGGTCGTTGCGGGTGTGCTGTGCTTTCTGCGCTTTTTTCCCCTGCTCGTGCGCCAGGCCGCGCGGTTTGCTGCTCGCCGCCCTGGCGCGCCGCCGATGCTGGCGCTGGCGCAGATAGCCCGCGCGCCGCGTCAGGCGATGCGTATGGTGCTGCTGCTGGCATTGGCGAGCAGTTTTGCGATCTTTTCACTGACCTTCACGGCTTCGGAGTCGCAGCAGATTCTCAATGTGGCCGCTCAACAGACGGGGGCCGACTTTAGCGGGATCACGCAGGAGTCCGCCGTTGTCAATACCGCTGTCGAGCAGTTAACGCTGGCACAGCGGATAGCCGCCTACCGCAAGATTCCTGGGGTCTTGTCGGCGACGCTGGGCTTTGCAGCCGACGCAGTGCCTGCGGGAGGAGCTTCGACCATTCCGATAGCGATCAGGGCTGTCGATCCGCAGACCTTTGTCCAGACGGCTCTCTGGACTGACCAGGACTCGTCCCAATCCTTGCCATCGCTGATGAGCCAGCTTACGCGCGCGTCTACAAAACTTGCTATTCCGGCCATTGTAGATGCGTTGGCCTGGAAAAACCTCCACCTGACCAGCGGAGCGCGGTTTGAGCTTTCTGTGCAGAACAGCGCGCTCCTATTCGCCGCCGTTGCTGAGGTGCAGCATATCCCAACGGTGAATGACAGCCTGGATGCCCCAGGAACCAGCGATTATACCCCGCCTGGGGGTATTCTGGTTGATTATAATGTACTGGCCGCCTCCTACCAGACAGCGAATCTGGAACGGCTCGCGCTGAATTATGTCTGGCTGCGCACCAGCGATGATCCTGCTGTGCTGACGAAAATACGCGCTGCGTTGAGCGCCGGGCTGTTAGGGTTGGCGCCGCTGAATGATCGCCGCGCGATGATTGCTGCCCTGCAATACGATCCGCTGTATCTCGATCTTATCGCGGTGCTGGGGCTGGGGGCGATTGTCACGGTGCTGCTGGCGTTGGTGGGTAATCTGATCGCTTCCTGGCTGAATGCCCGCAGCCGCCTGCTGAACTTTGCGGTGCTGCGCGCGCTGGGCAGCGCACCCTGGCAGCTTGCCAGGGTGTTGATCTGGGAGCAGGGGATGGTCTATGCAGCGGCTCTTCTGCTGGGCATCCTTTTTGGCGCGCTGCTGATTGCAACCATCGTTCCGGTGCTGGTGTTTGTTGGCGCGCCCAATAACGGGGCGGCTATCAGCAGCGGTGAGTTTTACGTGATCCAGCATGTGCTGCCGGTCCAGATCGTTCTGCCCCCTTCGCTGGGCGCTGTCTTCGCGGGGCTGATCCTCATCTGTGTGGTGGCGCTTTGGATGATGGCGCGCATTGTTGCGAAGCCATCAATCGGCCAGACGCTGCGGCTCAATGAGGACTGAGGGGATTATCTGTGAGATTGTCATTAGAAATGACGTATTCTCTAAAAAACCAATATTTTCTCTGTAACGCACTTTATGTAACTTTCTAGCGTAATGAACAGTAACGTCCACATTCCACAGTTTGGGTTCAGACAATTTTCCTTATTCTGAAGGAATGTTGGGCGAAGCACTCAACCCCCAGGGCAATTCAGGGATCAGGCTATAAAGTGGAATTGTAAGAGAGCAGGCCCAAAACACTGTTTCCTGGCATGTAATCTAGGGAAGCGGCGCTTGATGTGCATGAACCGCGTTCTTCATGAGCCGCGCTCATCCTGAGTTTATAGTCCCTCTGCCAAAATAATCAAAAATCACCTGTTCGCAAACTGCGGAATGTTGGGAGAACAGACATGCGTTATCTCCTGAAGACATGCTGATGCTGCCTGCGAACGGCGTTCTCACTTTATAGGTTGAAGCAGTAGAAGTTACTATACGCTTGACAGTGAGCGCGGCGCATGGTATTCTTGTGATAACCACTGGTGGCTTGCTTCAATTGTTGCTCAGGTTGAGCTAGAGATACGTGTCTCTTGGATTTATTCTGCGCGTTTGCTTGTGTGACGCGGGCGTCTGTATAGTGTCCATAGAGAGCAGGGGTCGCGCACCGCCAGCAAGATGTTTGCTGCGCGGCCACGCGGCCCCTGGATCAAACTAACGGAGGGAATTCAAGATGTGGTCTATGGCCCAACGCCTTGTCAAAGGCGTTTCTCCGCGCAATGCTGTGTGGGGCACCCTTCCAGTCTGTTTTGTCCTATTAGCCCTACTCTTTTCAGCTTGCGGTTCGGGGACTACCACTACCACCAAAGGAGGCGATCTCAAGGTTGGCCTGGCTGCGGACCTCAGCACGCTAGACCCGTTAAAGTCAAGTTCGTTCTATGATCGCCAGGTTATGTTGAATCTCTACGATACCCTGGTACGGGTAGATGCTAAGAACAACGTTCAACCAGAGTTGGCGACATCCTGGCAGTATCCCTCGCCAACCGAACTGGTATTTACCCTGCGCACCGACGTGACGTTCCAGGATGGGACACCTTTTAACGCCGATGCTGTGGTCTTCAACATCAAGCGCATCCTCAGTACGCCAAGTTCACCGCGCCTCAGTGAGATTTCAACGGTGAAAGATGTCGTGGCGGTTGATGCCTCCCATGTGCGTTTCGATCTCACAACGGCCTTCGCGCCATTATTGTTGACTTTAACTGACCGCGCTGGAATGATCCTTTCGCCCAAGGCCGTACAGGGCCTGGGTGATACGGCTCTGGCAACCACCCCGACCAATGCCGGCAGTGGACCCTTTGTGTTCAAGGAATGGGTGAAGGGCGATCATCTCACCGTTTTGCGCAATGCGCACTACTGGAAGAAGGATTCGGATGGTCAGGCTTTGCCTTATCTGAGTTCCGTGACCTATCGCCCCATCACTGATAGCACAGTGGAGTACACCAACCTGCAAACGGGCAATATTGATGTCGCTGATGCTATCAATCCAAACCTTGTGGCTCAAGCCAAAGCGAACCCTGATCTCATCTATAAACAGCAGGCCAGTTTGAGCTTCGGCGGCTTCATGCTCAACACCCAGGCCCCGCCGCTCAATAATGTGAATGTGCGCCAGGCCATCGCGTGGGGAGTGAACCGCGACGAGATCCTGAACACGGTACTCAAAGGAGTGGGAGTCACCGCGCAGGGGCCACTCTCGCCTGGTAGCTGGGCTTTCGACAGCTCTTTCGCGCCCTTCAGCTACGATGTAGATAAGGCGAAAGCCGCGCTACAGCAGTCAGGACAGTCGAATGTGAGCTTCACCTTGCTGATTGCCAGCGGCAGTCCCCTGGGAACACAGGAAGCGGAGTTTATCCAGGCAGAACTGAAACCTGTGGGGATTACCGTCAACATCAAAGAAGAGGTTTTTGCCACGTTGTTGGATGATACCGCCGCGCATAACTTCCAGGCGGCATTGGTCGGCTGGAGCGGACGCCCGGACCCGGACGGCAATACGTATGCCTGGTTCCACACTGGCGGTGGCTTTAACGACATGCAGTACTCCAATCCGCAGGTAGACTCTCTGCTGGAGTCGGCTCGCACCTCCAATGACCAGGCAACGCGCGCCCAGGATTATATCCAGGCCCAGCAACTGCTCGTGAATGATGCCCCGTACATCTTCCTCACTCATGGGGTCAGCATTCAGGCAACTTCGAAGAAAGTGCAAAACTTCCTGCTCCTGCCAACGGGGATCATGGAGTTTGCCAGCGTGTATGTGAGTTCGTAACCAGTTGGTTGAAGAAACGGAAGCAAGCTCCGTTTCTCGGATGGGCCTGAGCTTGCCTCAGGCCCACCTGCCACTCAGGCGGCACGCGGCCAATGAGGAGATCAACACATCCCTACACACGGGTGTCAGTGAGGCAAGCTCGCTGACGCCTGTGTGTAGGGATGAAGCTAACCTGCATCCCTCGGATTTGGCGCCCTGATAGCTTTCTTTTTTTAGAGGAGCCAAGGATGTTGCGTTATATTATCCAGCGGATAATTTTCATGATACCGGTGGCCTTGATCGTCAGTTTTATGGCGTTCCTGCTGATCCACCTGATCCCTGGCGATCCGGCGCGTGTTCTGCTAGGAGAGGAGGCGACACCCCAGACTGTCGCGGCCTTGCGGAAAGAGCTTGGCCTGGATCAGCCTCTTCTCATCCAGTTCGTACTCTGGCTCTGGCAGGCGGTACACGGCAACCTGGGAGTGTCGATCCAGCTCCACCTGCCGGTGACTCAGGCGTTGATGCAGCGCCTGCCAGTCACAGTCGAGTTGGGAGTGGCTTCACTACTTTTCTCCCTGGTGCTGGCTATTCCTCTGGGGGTGTATAGTGCAACGCATCGCAATAGCCTGGTTGAGTGGCTGGTCAATATTTCCAGTCTCCTTGGCACGGCTGTTCCCAGTTTTGTGCTGGCCCTAGTTTTGATTTTCCTCTTCGCTGTGGTCTGGCGTCCCTTCCCACCCGGCGGTTACGCGCCGCTTATAGATGATCCGGTTCGCAATCTGCGCGATCTGGTTCTGCCGATGATTGCCCTTGGTACAGGCGCCGTTGCGGTGAACCTGCGCCAGATTCGCGCCAGTATGACTGAGGTGTTGGCGCAGGATTACGTGCGTACAGCGCGGGCCAAGGGTCTCTCTGAGAGGCGAGTCAACTATGTACACGCCTTGCGCAACGCGCTGGTCCCGATGATCACCATTGTCGGGCTGCAAATAGGCTCGATTCTGGGGGGCGCATTTGTGATTGAGACGGTCTTCCTCTGGCCGGGCGTAGGGGCGCTAGCGATCCAGAGCATTTTCTCGAAAGATTATCCTGTGGTTCAAGGTGTCGTACTGCTCGTGGCCTTTTCTTATATGCTGACCAATCTGCTGGTTGATGTCTCTTATCCTCTCTTTGACCCGCGTATACGTCTCAGCAAGTCGTAGCAATGGGGGTTTTTTTTACCATGTGGTGTAACGCATCTTCGCAGAAGGTCGTAGCCTGTTGGCGATAGTTTGCAGGAGTAGTTATGGCAAGGCCAATCCAAATTGACGAAGCTCCGGTAATAGCAACCCAGGCGGATGAGGCCAGGGATCCTCGCTTCAGGAGCCTGTGGAGAGGGTTTCGCCGGGATCCGCGCTGGTGGTTCGGCGTCGTACTCCTCCTCTTTACCCTGGCCGCCATCTTCGCGCCTCAGGTCAGCCCTTACGATCCGCTGACCTACCATCCCACTATTGTTGAACAACCTCCCAGTTGGTCTCACCTGCTTGGCACTGACGCGCTTGGGCGCGACCAGTTGAGCCGGGTCATCTATGGCGCGCGCATCTCGCTCTCGATTGGGGTTATCTCGATTCTGATGGGCGGACTGGCAGGGGTGCTGCTGGGTATGCTCGCGGCCTACTTCAAAGGGTGGGTTGACCAGTTGATCACTGCCGTTGTTGATGCGCTCCTGGCCTTCCCCTCGCTGATCCTGGCGCTCGCCATTTTGGCTTCGCTGGGGCCTGGCCTCGTCAATGTGGCGGTTGCGCTCGCTATCGTGCGTATCCCCATTTATGCCCGCCTCGCGCGAGGCCAGACGCTGCAAGTTGCGGCGCAAGATTACGTTGCGGCTGCTCGCAGCACAGGAACGAAAACAACGAGAATCTTGAGGCGGCATGTCCTGCCCAATATTTTCAGTCCGCTGCTCGTCCAGGCAACCCTTTCAATCTCTTTCGCCATTCTCGACGAGTCTGTGCTTAGCTTCCTGGGCCTGGGTTCTCAGCCACCAACGCCGGAGTGGGGTTCGATGATCACTGCTGCGCAAAGCTTTCTCTTTAGTGATCCCTGGATGATGCTTGGCCCAGCACTGGCGATTGTTCTGGTGCTCTTAAGCCTGAATATAGTTGGCGATGCCCTGCGCGACCGCCTCGATCCACGCGATGCCAAACGGCTTGCGATGCCGCTCCGCAAATCGTGAACTTCGCCTCTGGTGGTTGTGGCGACGCGTGACGTGAAAGCCTCGTCGGGCAGGTGTTCTGATTTGCTGATGGCTCCCTTGCTGCGGCGCTCTGGCGCTGGCGCTCCCTAAGAGGGGTTCATTGGCGGCGGCCATCTCAGGGGCCAGCAGGCACAGGCGTCCCTCAATAGGGATCATGAGTTTTTGGGCGCGGATACCCACGCGCTTTCGACGTGGGAGGAAGCGCCCCCTCCTCTCGCTTGACAGATAGGCTCGTCTGTAGTATACTCATTCCTATGAGCGAAACCCTCATAAGAACCACTTGTATCAAGTTG
>DATBHW010000016.1 GCA_036557285.1 Ktedonobacterales bacterium | reverse complement strand
GCGCCGCCATCTTGGCGGCCAGCGGACCAGCAGGCCAACGCTGGCCGCCAAGATGGCGGCGCTACAAGTAACACGTCTCGCTTGCCAACACCTCAGATTTGGTAGAACCAAGCGCCGCTTTCCTCTTACCAGCGGAGGCACATTGCTGATATGATTGCTTACAAAGCGTCGGTGTAAGAGAGTTAGCCCTACTGTTATCACTGAGGAGGCACACTTATGAGCCAGGCTGGTGATTCCACGCAGCCACACAACCAGAAAGCAGTTCCCAGGACAGCCGCATCGAAAGAGGCTGGGGTTCTCTTCGTGCACGACCCGCAGTTGGGCCAGTACGACTTTGGGCGGGAGCATCCCCTGCGCCCACGCCGCCATCTGCTGCTGGTGGACCTGTTGGAAACGGTTGGCATCCTCCAGCCTGGGAATCAGGAGGTGTTGATTCAACAAGAGGCGAGCCGTGAAGAATTGACATTAGTGCATAGTCCTCAGTATGTGGAGGCGGTGGAACGCTTGAGCGCCTCTGGCGGCGCGGGCGCGCGAGCGACCAACGGGAGCGAGAATGCCGAGGCCCAGCCGAGGCAAGCGCCCGCCGCCAGAGGCGCTGATGATTTTACGGGTGAGCGGGTGATGAACCCGGAACTATACGGGTTTGAGATGGGGGATAACCCGATCTTTGAGGGGATGCACAACGTTTCGGCGCGGATCGTCGGCGGGACGCTGGCAGCAGCGCGGGCGGTGATGGCCGGAACGGCCCGCCATGCCTTCAATCCAACTGGCGGCCTGCATCACGCGATGCGTGATCGCGCCTCTGGCTTTTGCATTTATAACGATGCAGCGGTGGCGATTGCGGCGCTGCTGCGCGAATACGAGGCGCGTATCCTCTATGTGGATTACGATGGGCATCATGGCGATGGCGTTCAGTGGGCCTTTTACGACGAACCGCGTGTGATGACGGTTTCGTTTCATGAGACGGGCCGCTACCTCTTTCCTGGGACGGGCGACGTACTTGAACTGGGCCAGGGAGCCGGGCGCGGCTTCAGCGTCAATATTCCGGTGGATGCTTTCACCGAGGATGGTTCCTGGCTGGAGGCGGTGCAGGCGCTTGTGCCTTCTCTGGTAGCCGCCTTTCATCCTGATGTGATTGTCAGCCAGCATGGCTGTGATACGCATAGCTGGGATCCGTTGACGCACCTGTCGCTGACGACACAGGCGACGGCGGCCCAGGCCAAATTGACGCATGAGCTTGCGCACGAGCATTGCCAGGGGCGCTGGCTGGCGTTGGGCGGCGGCGGCTACGACATCTATCGCGTTGTGCCGCGAGCCTGGGCGCTGGTCTGGTCGGAGCTATCGGGGAGGGCGCTGCCTGAAGAGATACCCGCTGCCTGGCTTGATCGCTGGCAGGCCGAGAGCCAGGATGCGCTGCCGCCGCGCTTTCTGGACGACCCGGCTGACTTTCCGATGAAGCCGCGCCGCGCCGAAATTGAACGCCACAACCGCCGCGTCGTGGCCCAGGCGCGCCGCCTCTTCCTACCAGCGCAGGTGCGCCAGGCGTATCCACACGCGCATCCGCATGTACCGGAGGGGCCATTTCCGGCGGTGCGCCCGGAAGCCCTCAGCGCGGGCGTGCCAGACCTGCTGCGCCTGGGTGGACAGACGCCAGAACCGCGTGTCAAAACGCTGAAGACGGCGCGCGGAACGATCCTCTTGCGCGATTGGTGTCCTCCCTCGCTGGTGGAGCGTTTAATCCCCGATGAGGGCTTGCAATCCTTCGCCCGCCGCGCTGATCGAGAGCAGGAACTGCTGAAGCGCATCGCCACACGGCCCGATTCTGAACTGGTGGTCGCGCATACCCCCGAAGGCGTTATGGTTGGGCAGGTCAGCATTTGCGCGGGCGATGGCTGGTGGGAAGGCATTCACGATCTCTATGAGGTTGCCATTGAGGTAAGCGCCAACTGGCGCAAATTAGGGCTGGCAGGTGAACTACTGAAGTTCGCCCTGGAGCCAGCTTATTTCGCTAAGGTGATTCTCTTTGCCCTGGGCTATGCCTGGCACTGGGACTTAGAGCAAACCCGGTTGGGAAGCATGCGCTATGGGGCCATGATTCGCGGCCTCTTCCAGAAAATGGGCTTTGAGCAGATGTATGCAACCGAACCCAACTTACTGATGGACCCGGCCAATATCTTCCTGGCGCGTGTGGGCGCGGACGCCAACCCTGAGTCGGTAGCCCGCTTCCGCGCCAGGCTGAGTACACCTGCCAGCTTCTATTAGCCGACAAGACAGGGCGCTTGACTGATAGACTATGATGGTATCAAGCCAGTTGTATGCAGAGTGAGGGAAGGAGCTGGTTTCTTGTCAGAGTCAACCCAACAGACAGCGGCGCTCGCCAGTTCGCCGGAGCAAGCGAAGAGGAGCGCGCGCGCGCCAATCCCGCTGAGCCGTCGTCGGCTCGATCTTCTGTTTGTGGCTTTCTTCCTCGTGAATCTATTGTTTATTACCTATATTGTTGATATTGAACAGATCATTATCCCCGACCCGTTCCATTTCCAATATCCCATCTGGCCGCCTCCGCCGCTGGTTGATATGATTCACTGGTGGGGGCGCACGTATGATCCCCTGCTGCTGGCCCGGCCCCCCTGGTGGAAGGCTACCATCTGGATTGATTCGCTCTTCTTTGGCCCGTTCTACGCCTGCGCCATCTATTCGTATATCAAGGGCAAAGACTGGATACGCATCCCCAGCATCATCTGGGCATCGGTGATGATGACGAACGTGATCATCATTCTCTCCGAAGAGATATACGGCCCCCACGCCAGCCCCCAGCTTGTCATGGTTATCCTGGCGAATCTGGCCTGGCTCGTGTTCCCCATTGCCGTGATCGCGCGTATGAGCCGCCGCGAGCATCCCTTTACCGAGCCAGCCGTAGGAACATAAGCAACGTGTTGTGTAGCGGAGCATTTTTGCTCAACAGGAGGAACCCGGCATGGCGCTAGCCCAGGTTATTTCTACCCTTGGCCCCGATGGTGAAGAGATTATGGGGCCAGAGATTTTGCTCTGGCATTATCCCCGCAACGACATCCTGAACGGGGCACTGCTCACGGTGGAGAGCAACCATTTCTGCGTCTTGAAGTCGCGCGGGGCCATTCTCAACGTCTTCGAGACGGGGCAGTACCCCATCGCTACGCCACAGCGGCCTATTTTCGGTTCGATCCAGCAGGCGTTTTACGGTGGTCAGAGTCCCTGGCAATACGAGGCGCTCTACATCAATCGGGCAAAACTGGTGGTGAAGACGAGAGGGCTGGCGCTCTCGCGTGAAATGGCCGAGATGAGCTATGATGTAGATTATTATATTCACGTCAACACGGCGCAGGATGCGGTGCGCCTGGTCCAGCACATGCCCTATCGAGGTCACGCGCTGACAACGGCTGAAGTGAACGTGTATGCCGGGCCGGTGGTTGAGCAGGCGATCAATCAGGTGATTCAGGTAACGCGGCTGGAATCGGTCAATGAAAAGATTCACGACCTGACGCAAGTTGTTTTCCAGCACCTTCAGCAGTTCCTGGCTGGCTATGGGATTGCGCTCGATACCGTCAAGGTGCTGATCTTCCCACGTGACGAGCGCATGCGCTCCCTGATTGCGCTGAAGGCGTTTGGGTTGAGCGAAGTTGACGCTGTGCGCTACTATACAGCGATGCTGATGGCGCAGCATGGCATCATCTCTGCGCCCAATATGGCAATTGGGCAGCCCTTCAATATCAGCGCGGGCGCGCCCCTACTGCCGGGGAATGCGATTTCTGCCGCTCCTGCCGCCCCGAAGCCGAGCGCCGCGCCTGCTCAGCCTGTGGCTCCTAAACCGGCTGGCTCCTAGACCGGCGAGCGTTACAAGTGGCTCACCGCTCGACGGGAAGACCCTCCCATGAACGCGCCCAATCGGCAAATTCAATCACGTTGCCATCGGGGTCGTGGACGAAAAGCGAATGCTGCTCTGGTTGGAACTCTACTCGCCCGTCAGGAGAGAAGCCAGCGGCGAGCAGACGGTTTTCGATGCCCTGAAGCTGGTCCTGCGGGATGAGAAAAGCCAGGTGGACATGGGCGCCGCCCCGCGAGCCGTGAATGCCGACGCCCGGGCCGCCAGCCTGAGCGGTCCACAAGCCAAGGTAGGTTCCGGGCGCGGCTTTCACCCAGATTGCAGGGCGTTCTGCTGAGAAGCGTGTGACTTCTGGCATACCCAGCACGTCCCGATAAAAGTAGGCGGCGCGCTCCAGATCGCTCACCTCTAGCACGATTTCCATCGCCCGATCTGTGGGCGCTGAGAGTGGTTCTTGCTCAGCCATTACATCCCCTTTCTTTTTTACTCAAGAATATCATGTTCCCTTGAGGATGCAACCGTGTGGGAGCCTAGGTTCCACCAAAAATGAGGTGTTAGCAAGCGAGACCCGTTATTTGTAGCGCCGCCCCCCTTCGGGGAGGGCCGCTTGCCTCGGCTGGGCCTCGGCACTCTCGCTCGCTGCGCTCGCTCGCGCGTCCCTTCCAGGCGGCTCAACGCTGGCCTGCTGGTCCGGTGGCCTGGCGGGCGAACGTTCGCCCTGGCGCAGCGTTAGCCGCCAAGATGGCGGCGCTACAAGTGGCGTCCCCCCAATAGTTGGTGGAACCTAGAGCCTATCAGAAAAAAGAGAAATCCAATCCGATAATTTCCCAGTTTCTCTTAAAGAATCAGCAGGCCGCGCCGGGCAGCTAGAGTCACGGCTTCTGTGCGGCTCGCCGCGCCGAGCTTCAGCATAATCGCGGAGACGTGAAACTTTGCGGTGTGTTCGCTGATGTGCAACTGCGCGGCAATCAGTTTATTGGGCAATCCCTCTGCCAGCAGTTGCAGCACCTCTAATTCTCGCGCGGTAAGTGGCTCCTCGGCATCTGCCAGGCGCTCAGGCATCGGTGGCTGCGCGCGTTCGGGGGGCGCTAGCAGGTCGCTCGCCAGTCGGCGGTCAAGGGTAATCAGGCCACCGGCAACGGCAGAGATAGCGGCCACAATCTCTTCGCCGGTAGCGTCACGTTGGAGCGCGCCAAAACCTAAGCTCTGGTCGGCAACGACGCGCGCCATACTTCCCAGGAGTCGTAATAGTTCTTGATCTCTGCGGGTGTTAGAGTTGGGAGATTGAGACGCGCCCAGGACCACGATGCCGCGCTGTGGGCGCAGCGCCCCCAACCACGCATCAATAGCATCGCTGTCCTCTGAACCGTCCAGATCAGCCAGCACGACATCCGGCGGATTTTCACGATCACTGATGAGGCCCGCGCTGCTGGCGCGCAGGATGGCATCTGGAGCCATCTCACCGATGACCGTCCAGCCCTCTTGCCCGCGCACCAGCGCGCTGAGTCCGGCGCGAACGGTTGGATAAGTTGAGACAACGTAGACACGCACTGCTGGGTCGCCTCTCTGTGCAGATGAAAAATAGTTGTTCGCGCCAGCAGCCCTGAGTGGGAAGAGAATGCCTCCCACATCAGGGTCTCCTGGCACGTCAGGCTCTTATCAAAAATATGTTATGCAGCGGCGCGTACCTCTGGGAGCAGCGAGAGTTCCAGGCGCTCGCCGCCGCGCAGCAGCGAGAGCGTCAATCCCTGGCCGCTGCTTGGCCTGGCGCGGCGCAAGAGCCGCGAGATGTACTGAACATCGTGGACGGCCTGTCCTTGAACCGCTAACACGACATCACCTACTATTATGCCCGCTGCTTCTGCGGGGCTGCCAGCTTCTACCTCCAACACCAGCGCCGCTGTCTCTTGCTGGATGCCCAACCGCTGGCGTAGGGCTGCGGGTAGGGGCGCGGTAAGCACCTGCACGCCAAGATATACCTGCGATGTTGCCTGGCCGACTTCTAACAGGAATTGTTCCACAACGCGACTGGGTATGGCAAAGGCCAGACCCCCGCCAACCATCGCGTTGACGCCGACGACGCGGCCCTGCGCGTCGGCCAGCGGCCCGCCGGAGTTACCAGGATACAGGCGAATATCTGCCTGAATAAAATCTACCCCTTGCAGCCGCCTCTCCCGTCCTGGGGGTGTGTCGCCATCTGACGCCGGGTGCTTTTCCGCGTCCCTGGCAGGCTCGATTGGCTCAAGCCGTATGTCGGGATCGGCGGGCGCGCGAGCCGCCAAGACGCCAAACGTCAGCGCCCCAATGCGCCCAAGCGGATGGCCTACCGCCAGCATCAGTTCGCCCACTCGCAGCTTTGTGGAGTCGCCGATCTGCGCCGGATGAAGGCTGCTGGTATGCACGCGCAGCGCAGCCAGATCGTGCGCCGGATCGACGGCGATAAGCGTCCCCTGAATCTTGCGGTTATCGGCAAGCTGCAATGTGAGCGTCTTTTCGCCAGCGGCGCGTACAACGTGGGCGTTGGTGATGATAGTCGCGTCGGCTTCGCCGTCAGCATCGGGCGCTTCGAGACGCCAGATGATGCCTGACCCGATGCCTCGGCTCCCTTCATGCACCTGCACGACGCTGGCGCGCACCAACTCGGTCAGGTTGGCAAGCTCCTCAGAGAGAGGGTTGGTAGTGTTTTGTTCTGTTGACATAGAAGCGATTCCTTCCTGGCGATCCGCCTGGAGGATAGTGAAAGCTAGGACCGTTCGGTAACAGTGATATTGATGTCGCGCGGCTCGCCACCACGGAAGATTTTCGCCTGGAGCGCCTGGCCCAGTTGATCAGCCCCAAGCTGGGCGCGCAGGGTCGCGCCATCCGTTGTCGGCTGGCCGCCCAGCGAAACCAGTAGATCGCCGATCAGCAAGCCTGCTTTCTCTGCCGGGCTGCCAGGCTCGACGGCGACGATCAACAGGCCCGTCTGCTGGGTGATACCGCCCTTTTGCGCGAGCGCGGCAGGGAAAGGCACCTGCTGGGTGCCGACCCCAAGGTATCCGCGCCGCACACGCCCATGTGTCAGCAGCGTGTTTGCCACGCGGCGCAGTGTCACGACGGGAAGCGCGCTGCTGTTCTGGCGGGTAAGCTGCGAGCTATTCAGACCGACCACGCGCCCTGAAAGATCGACGAGTGGCCCGCCTGAGAAGCCAGGATAGAGCGTTACATCGGCATAGATAACGCCTTCGATCTCGCTGCCCTGGTAGGAGCGCCGGGGGCCATCAATAGAGCTGACCGCGCCAAACGAAACACGCGGCCCGTCTGATGATGGCCGCCCAATCGCCAGGACGAGATGGCCGACGCGCAGCCCTTCGCTGGTTTCTGCGGCGACGTTCTCCGCGCCCAGTTCCACGCCGCTCAGCCGGAGCGCGGCCAGGTCAGTGCTGGGATCGCGGCCAATAAGCTGAGCCTTCGCTTCGCGCTTGTCCGGCAGGGTAAGGGTAATATCTTCTTCGCGCTCGATGACATGATCGGCAGTGAGAATGATGGTTTCTTGCCCGGCTTGCCAGAGAATGCCGGTTGCGGTCTGGCGCGGTCTGGCTGCGACGGTAACGATGGAGCGCGCGGCGCGCTCGACGACGGTTGCTAATTGATCTGAAAACTGACTCAGCACTGATGGCTGGCCTTGTTTCTCTGCCATTGTAATCTTCTCCTCTGGTACTCCTGCCGCTCTGAACGGGCCAAAACCTTGTGTCTTGTAAATAGCCTGGTGGTGATAGCTTGTGAACTCAGCCCGTTGGCGTGACTCGGTAGGACACTCTGAGCATACAATGCGGTGAGCGCGGCCACATCCCCCTTCTGTTGAGTGAGCTACCTAGACCTTTGGGCAGGCGGAGAAAAGCACAAACCTGGCTGGAAGACTGATTTGCCAATCAGCGCCAGATGGTACACTTCAAGCAAGAAGGACGCAAGAAAGGCGAAGGAGGATAGCGAGAAGGTTATGCGCGGTTTTTACTGGTTGATTGAGGGCTTGCTGGCAGGCTGCCCACGTCCAGGCGGCAGAGGTGGAGGTAATCCTTTCGCGCGCGAAAAAGATGCCCACTCTGAAGAAGCCGATAGGCTGGATGATGATCTGCTCTGGCTGAATCAGCAAGGTATCGGCG
This sequence comes from Ktedonobacterales bacterium, assembly GCA_036557285.1. Taxonomy (NCBI): domain Bacteria; kingdom Bacillati; phylum Chloroflexota; class Ktedonobacteria; order Ktedonobacterales; species Ktedonobacterales bacterium. Next base: position 67,536 of record DATBHW010000016.1, on the reverse strand, counting down.
CGGTCCTCTCGCTTACTGAAACGCAACTGAACGCTGAAGCTCTGGCGCGGCATGATCTGGCCGTATTACATCTGCCTGTGCCAGACCTGACCCCTCCAACGACAGCACAACTCGTGCGCGCCCTTGAGTTTATTGATGAGCAGCACGCGCTTGGCCGCGCAGTAGTGGTCCATTGCCTGATGGGCCAGGGGCGCACCGGAACCGTCCTGACCGCTTATCTCATTCGCAGCGGCGCCAGCCCGGCAGAAGCCCTGCGAACGGTTCGCGCCGTCTGTACGGGCGCGGTAGAAGCACCCTCCCAGGAGCGGGCGCTGTATGCCTTCGCTGAGCGCCGCGACTGGATCGTGTAATCATCTGCTTTGCGGCCCCATGTGCTATACTTCAGCCGATTTCCCAAAGGATGAGGCCTGGCACCCATGAGCAGCGCCCCAGCTTATTATTCACGGCTTGCGGCTGCCTTTGTGCGCGGAAAGCTGCTGCATACCCCTCTAGCGGAGCAGCATAGGCCATTGTTTGCTCAACCGCTCAATGACCTTTCTGATGAGGCGCTGGAGCAGGTTATTCAATTTGGCATTAGCCAGGGACTCCGCTTGCATCGGTTTAAGCGAACGATGGAACTGCCGCGTGTCAGGAAGGCGCTGGGTGTTCTAAAGGGTCTTCAGCCGTGTAACCTGCTTGACATTGGCAGCGGCAGGGGCGCGTTTCTCTGGCCGCTGCTCACCGAATTTCCCGATCTGCCCGTCACGGCGCTTGATCTGCTTGATTATCGTGTGGCGGATATGCAAGCGGTACATGCTGGCGGTATGACGCAGCTTACGGCGTTGAAGATGGATGTCACTTCGCTGGCGTTTGCTGATCGCAGCTTTGATGTGGTTACGATGCTGGAGGTGCTGGAGCATATCCCCGATACTACAAAGGCGCTGGCGGAAGTCTGCCGGGTGGCAAGCAGGTGTCTTATCTGCTCAATACCATCCAAAGAAGACCATAACCCTGAGCATATTCATCTGTTTGACGAGCGCACGTTGAGGGCGCTGTTGACAGAGCAAGGGGCGCTGCATGTGAACGTGAGTTATGTTCTGAACCATATCCTGATCGTGGCAAAGATGGGGCAGGGATGAGCGAGATTTATAAATATCCACGCACACGGCATATCGAAGGCTCCGGCTTGCAGCCGGGCGATGAAGATGTGAGCGTTGCTTCGTTTCAAGAGCTTGCAGGGCGCTATCTGGTGGTGGAAGAAAAGATGGATGGGGCTAACAGCGCGGTGAGCTTTAACCCTGATGGCCGATTGCTCCTGCAAAGCCGGGGGCATTACCTGGTTGGCGGCGAACGAGAAAAACATTTTCACCTTCTCAAAGCCTGGGCCGGGCGCTACACCACCGACTTATGGGACGCGCTGGCTGATCGCTATGTGATGTATGGCGAGTGGTTGTATGCCAAACACAGTATCTTCTACACTGACTTGCCCCATTATTTTCTGGAGTTTGATCTGTTCGACAAAGTAAATGCCGTCTTTCTCAGCACGCAGAGGCGCAGGAAACTGCTGAAGCAAGCGCCTTTTGTCGCGTCGGTCAAGGTGCTTTACGAGGGGCAGGTGAAGTCGTTGCGGGAACTGACGGCGCTGGTCGGCCCATCGCACTTTATTGCCCCGGATTCTCTGCGCCGCCTGGAATCGATCTGCACTGTAAGAAATCTGGACGCCAGACTGGTCTTACCTAAGACCGATCAAAGCGGTTTGATGGAAGGCTTATATATCAAGGTCGAGGAAGGTGGGCAGGTGCAGGGGCGCTATAAATATGTGCGCTCCAGCTTTCTGCAAACGGTCCTCGACTCCGACAGCCATTGGCTTGATCGCCCGATCATTCCCAACGGCCTGAAACCTGGCGTCCGGCTCTTCTAAGCGCACACGAGATAATGAGGCAGGCTGTGAACGACGAGCGAGAGAATATACAAAGCTGGTCTTTTCCCTTTTGCCCCATGCCGCCAGATTGGCGATTGTCGTGGGAGCGCATCCAGGCGCAGTGTGACTGGATACAGGCGATGCGAGACACGCCGCAAGACCCGCTGTTTCATGCCGAAGGGGATGTGCTGATTCACACGCGCATGGTTGCGGAAGCTTTGATCGTGTTAGACGAATGGCGCGCTTTGCCTCAAGAGGAACGCGAGGCGCTGTTTGCCGCCGCCCTGCTGCATGACGTGGCGAAACCAGCGTGTACTGTCGTCGAGCCAGATGGTAGGATTAGCTCGAAGAAGCATGCCCGCAAAGGTGAATCGCTGGCAAGGGAGATTTTATGGCGAGGCATCGGCCTGGACACGCCTGCGGCTCGCGCGCCCGCCGCCGAAGGCGCGGGCGCTTGCGGGAACTGGGTTCCCGCAGTCTCGCCTGCGGCTCGCGCGCCCGCGCCCTTTGCTCAGCGGGAGCGGATTGCTAAACTGGTTCGCTATCACGGCTTGCCTCTATGGTTTCTGGAAAAGTCGGCTCCTGAACGTGCGGTGATTGAAGCCAGCCAGACGGTTCGCCTGGATAGGCTGGCGCTGCTGGCAGAGGTGGATGTCAGGGGGCGCATCTGCGCCGACCAGCAGGCATTGCTGGGACGCATCGAACTCTTCCGCGAGTTCTGCCAGGAGCAGCGGTGTTATCACGGCCCCAGGTCGTTTGCGAACGCGCAGAGCCGTTTCCTGTTTTTTCGCGGCGAGGGCAGAGACCCGGAGTATACGGCCTATGATGATTCGCGCTTTGAGGTAGTGTTGATGGCCGGGCTGCCCGGCGTGGGAAAAGACCGCTGGATAGCAGAACATTGCTCGGATTGGCCGATAGTTTCCCTTGATCGTCTGCGCCAGGACTTGAAGATTGCCTCTGAAGCACAGCAAGGGCGGGTGATTCAAGTGGCGAAAGAGCAGGCGCGCGCATTGATGCGCAAACAGCAATTCTTTGTGTGGAATGCGACCAATGTTACCCGTTTGCTGCGCTCACAGTTGATCGACTTTTTCACCTCATATCACGCGAGGGTTCGCATCGTCTATGTAGAAGCCCCCTTTGATGAGATGCTGCGCAGGAATGCCGCGCGCCCCAATCCTGTCCCCGAAGCGGTGATCTATCGCCTGATGCGCAAGCTAGAAGTCCCTGACCTCACGGAAGCGCATGTGGTGGAGTGGATCAGTTCATAATATCTGGCATGGACTCTGATGGCACTCGATAGAAGAAGATGCCTGTCCTATCTGCAATTTGGAATATATCGTGCGTTTGTATTTTCATAGATCAACCTGGCGAGTGTTAAATATGAGCAGAGGTGGGGAAGATGCGCTTGCTTCGCATCAACTGGTCGGCGCTGCGACGCACTGTGCCAATACGCTTTTGTTATAAAGCATTCAACGACTGGATTTTTGATCTGGCCGGGATGCTGGCGTACTATCTTTTGCTGGCAACGGTGCCGATTTTTCTACTGCTCATCGGCGGGGTGGGCCTGGCGCTGCAAGGGCTGCGCTCTGGCACAGAGGAGAAACTGATTGCTGCACTTGAGCAAGTCTTTCCCGCGCAAATATCGAGCCACGTCATCGTAGCGGTCACGAATGATCTGAAGCAATCCTCTGGCGTGCTGTTGGTGGTGGGCTTGATTTCGGCGCTCTTGTTCGGCTCGCGCCTTGTTGTCAGGATGGATGATTGTTTCGCAATCATCTATCGTGAACGACCACGCTCGGTGCTTGGACAGCAACTGGTGGCGCTTGGCCTGACGGCGCTGTTTGTGCTTCTGGCCCCCATCATGTTTCTGGGAGCAGCCATTCCTTCATTGCTCACCACCACAGTTGTCCAGCAGGTCTGGCATACCCAGCCACCTGGATTAATAGCCCAGATTGCCGTGTTTGCGGGGGCGTATCTCGCGGCGTTTATCTGGCTGCTGGCAATCTACCTGCTGGTACCTAGCCGCCATGTCGGCTGGCGTAATAGCTGGCCGGGGGCCGCCCTGGCGGCGTTGTTTCTGGTTGTCTATGAACTGCTCTTTCCCTGGATTGCCAGCGCGCTCATTCGTCCGGGAAAATATGGCGAAACGGCTGGTTTTCTGCTCCTTCTCCTTTCCTTCTTTTATTACTTCGCTTTCCTGCTGCTGATGGGCGCGGAGATCAATTCCTGGCTGGCCGGTCATCGTGAAACCCCGGAAGATGTACCCACCATGCTTCACAATGCCATCATCCATCGCCGCTTTCCTGAGACGCCATCAGCAGAAAGGCCAGCAGCAGAAGAGCCGTCCTCAAACGGCGCAGCGCCGGAAGCGTCTGCCGCCGATCAGTCGGAATCAGAAGCAACCCGATCACCCCCAGGAGGGCATGACGCTAGGCCCGGCCATACACCGGAATGGCCGCGCCATTGATCAACTTCGCTTCCTCCGAGGCAAGGAAGAGGATGACCGGAGCGATCTCCTCACCTTTGGGCCAGCGGGAAAAGTCGGCTTTTGGCATAGCCTGACGATTCGCGGGGGTATCAACAATGCTGGGCAAGACCGTGTTTACCGTAATGAAATCGTCTTTAAGTTCTTCGGCCTGCGATTCGGTCAGCGAGATGACCGCTGCTTTCGATGCAGCGTAAGCCGCCGCTTTGGGGCCAGGCTGCACGCCCGCGCGCGAAGAAATGGTGATGATGCGGCCCCATCGCTGCTGAATCATGGGGTGGGCCGCGTGCTTTGAGCAAAGAAAGGCGGAACGCAGATTCAACTGGAGCATACGCTCCCAGGTTTCCGGGTTCATTTCATGCACGGGTTGACCGGCGGCAAACCCGCCAACCATATTCACCAGCACATCTAAATGACCATGTCGCGCCAGTACATCCTTGACGATACCCTCTACACTGGCTTCATCAAAGACGTTGCCTGGAAGCAGGGTCAACTGTTCGCCTGGCTTCCCCAGTTCTGCTTTCCAGCCTGCTCTTTCGGCGCACACCTCCGGGCGCTCCACGACGACGACAGAGGCTCCGGCGTTCAGAAAAGCGAGGGCTACCGCGCGCCCCCAGCCACCGCCAGCGCCTGTGAGAACGGCGACTTTGCTGCTGAAATCCATCTAGTTTTCTCCATTTAGCGACTTATACACCTTCTCGTGTGGCAGGCTACAGTGTATCATAGGAGCGAGGGGATTGGCTCTTCTTCAGCAAGAAGCTGGCAAGCTGTCGGCGTAAGCCGTGATTGTTCGTTGCTCAGGAGGGAAAGCATGGGTCGTGCGGTTGAGTCAGCGCCCGTCATTATTGTTGGCGCTGGTCCGGCGGGGCTGGCTACTGGCATGTGCCTCAAGCAGCGTAGTATTAGTCCTCTGATCTTGGAAGCAGGCGATGCTGTGGGCTATACCTGGCTGCGGCTGTATGAGCGGCTCCATCTCCATACGGTCAAACGTCTCTCTGGTCTGCCCGGCTTCCCCATGCCGCGCGCTTTTCCCCGCTATCCCTCGCGCTCCCAGGTTGCCGAGTATCTGGCCGCTTATGCCGATCACTTTGGGCTGGCGATTGAGACGAACTGCACGGCGACACATGTCGTGCCAGAGGAGGGCGGCTGGCGCGTGACGACGACGAAGGGCGAGTATCACGCCCAGGCGCTTGTTTCAGCGGCTGGTATGTTCAGCCAGCCCCTTACCCCAACCTATCGTGATATGGAGCTTTTCAAGGGGCGCGTGCTTCATGCCGCCGCCTATCAGAACGCGGCGCCATACGCCGGAGAGCGGGTTCTGGTGATCGGGGCCGGGAACACCGGAGCGGAGATTGCCATCGATCTGGCGGAACATGGCCTGACACCAACGATCTCTATCCGCGCGGGAGCAAATGTCGTGCCGTTGAACCTGCTGGGGGTACCCATTCAGTGGTGGGCGCATCTCATCGCTGTGCTGCCGCGCTCTGTGACGGGATTGATTGCTCCGGTGCTGCTGCGCCGATCAGCACAGCGCCAGGCGCGGGCAGGCGTGCCACGCCCAACGCAGGGTGTTCTGGATGGCGCAGGGATTCCGATCATTGGATTGGACCTCTTGCAGCATACGCGGCAAGGAGCTATTCGCGTTGCTGGCGCAATCGAGCATTTCACGCCTGCGGGCGTCTGTTTTGCAAACGGGCAAATGGCTGACTTTGACAGCATTATCCTGGCAACAGGCTATCGGCCCGCGCTGCGCTATCTCGCTGATGTTATTACCCTGGATGATGCTGGTCGCCCGCTGATGGATGGCCTGCGGGCTGCTGGCGTCCCTCATCTCTATTTTGTAGGGATGAATTACAACATTCGTGGCACGCTCTTCAATATCTCCCGCGAAGCGCCCATTGCCGCTGATTTGATTGCCAAAGAGGCGCGCGCCAGCGAGGAGACGATTGGGACAGGCAAGGGGCGAGCTGCTTCTTAGATCAAGAAGCAGTGGTTTTATTCAGAGCAGGAAAGGCGTTAAGGAACATGGAGACTACCCGGAACTCGCGTTACGGTTTTGAGAGCTATCTCAATATACGCTCGGCGTCTGGAGCGAGCTTTTCGCCAGATGGGCAGCGGCTCACTTTTCTTACCGATATTACGGGTGTGGCCGAGGTTTGGAGGATTCCAGTTGATGTGCATGCGCCGGTTTCTGCCTGGCCTGAGCAGCTTACGTTTCGCGGCGAGCGCGCTTCCAGGGCAGCCTACTCGCCAACAGATGAAACGATCCTGGTGGCCGGAGATGTCGGCGGCAACGAACATACGCAGCTCTGGCTGCTTGAGGCTGAGAGCGGAACGGTAAGGCCGCTGACCTCAGCCCCTGAGATCATTCACGAGTTTGGGGGCTGGTCGCCCGATGGGATGAAGATCGCCTTTGCCAGCAATGCGCGCGATCCGCGTTTCTTCGATGTGTACGAGCAGACGCTCGCGGGTGGTTCGCCCAGGCTTATCCTGCGCCACGATGGGACGAATCATCCGGTGCGCTATGCGCCTGATGGGCGTTCGCTCCTGATCAGCCGAGTCGAGTCCAATATCCGCAATCAACTGCTGCTGCTGGACATTGAAAGCGGCGAGGCGCGCCCGCTGACGCCGGAGATTGGGGATGGCCCCGCCAGCCATGTTGAGGCGGCCTGGTCAGCAGATGGCCGAGGACTCTATCTCTTAAGTGACCGCAATCGCAGCTATCTCTCGCTGGCGTGGCTTGACCTGGTAACGACAGAGATGACGTTTCTGCGCGATATATCCTGGGATACTGAGGAACTGGCGGTGAGCGATGATGGCACTCGCCTGGCGCTGGTGACAAATGAGGAGGGGTATTCGCGGCTGGAGATCGTTGATGCTGCGGCAGGCTGGGCAGAGCGGCGCAGCTTACCAACACCGACATTGCCAGCCTGCACGATCCATGATCTGAAGTGGTCGCCCGATGGCGCGCGGCTGGCTTTCACGCTGGATACCGCCGATGACGCGCCTGATGTCTGGGTGTGGGATGTTGCCGAAACAAGACTCTGGCGCGCCACTCGCAGCGCGCGCGGCGGTATTGCGCGCGAACATCTGGTAGCGCCCGCGCTGGTCCATTACCCGACGTTTGATGGCCGCCAGATTCCGGCCTTTCTCTATCTGCCGCAAGATATGGAAGCGCGCAGGCTGCCAGCGATTGTCTATGTGCATGGCGGGCCAGAAGGCCAGTTCCGCCCAAACTCATCAAACTATAACTCGGTGATTCAGTATCTGGTTGGCTCAGGCTTTGTCGTGCTTGCGCCCAACGTGCGCGGCAGCACTGGCTATGGGTACGAATATCAGAGCCTGGATGATGTGCGGCTGCGTATGGATTCTGTGGCCGATTTGCCGCCAGCGGCGCGCTGGCTGGCAGAGCAGGGCATTGCTGATCCACAGCGGATTGCGGTGATGGGGCGCAGCTATGGCGGCTTCATGGTTCTTTCCCTGCTGACCACCTCTCCAGAGGTGTGGGCGGCAGGCGTCGAGTTGGTGGGCATTGCTAACTTCGTGACATTTCTGGAAAACACTGGACCCTGGCGGCGCAAGCTGCGCGAGGCTGAATATGGCAGCCTGGAACGGGACCGCGATTTTCTGGAACACATCTCGCCTATTCACGCTGTAGATCGGATTACCGCGCCGCTCTTCGTGGCGCATGGCGCAAACGATCCGCGCGTGCCGGTCAGCGAGGCGGAACAGATGGTGGAAGCCCTGCGCCGCAGGAATGTGCCGGTGGAGTATCTGCGCTTCGATGATGAGGGGCACCAGTTCACGAAACGCTCAACGCATCTGATCGTCTATCCGGCTATTGCGCGCTTTCTTGATACGCATCTACGCGCGCCTCTCCGCAGCGGCGATTAAAATTGCCGAAATACACCTTGACTTCTGTGTAGTTTCTGGTATACTTGCTTGTGAACGATTCCGGAATCGTTTCCGGAATCGTTCACAAGCAAACTGCCTGACATAGAAGGGGTCCGATGGCAAAGAAGGTTACGATCATCGATATTGCCCGGTTGGCAGGCGTCTCGCGGACTACCGTTTCACGGGTGCTGAATCACCGACCAGATGTTGATTCGGAGACGCGGGAGCGCGTCCTGGCGATTATCGAGCGGGAGGGTTTTGTCCCCAGCATCACGGCTGCCGGGTTGGCGGGCGGCCAGAGCCGCCTGATCGGTATGCTGGTTCCCTCGTTCAGCTGGTCCATGATTCCTGAGTTGATGCGTGGAATTGCTGAGGTTGTCAACAATACAGCTTACGAACTCGTTCTCTACACGTTTAATGATGAAGATTTCGACAAAAACCGCAGCGACATCATCAACCGCCTGCTGGCGACACACCTGACGGCTGGAATCCTGGCCGTCTTCCCCAGTCGCGCTACATCACTCTTGACGCGGCTCTATCAGCAGGGGCTGCCTGTGGTAGTGATTGATGATCAGTCCGAACATAGTGCCTCTTGGGTGCGGCCAGACAATGTAACCGGCGCGTATATGGCGGTACGCCACCTTATCAATCTCGGCCATCGGCGTATCGCACATATTCAAGGGCCACCCGAGTATTTGGCCTCCCATGATCGCCATGCGGGCTATCTGCGGGCACTGCAAGAAGCAGGCATTACTCCTGATCCTGAGCTTGTGCTTGAGGGTGATTTTCTGCCTCCTTCCGGGCGCGCCTGTGCCAGCAAGCTTTTTGCGCTTCCGCCAGAGAAACGGCCTACGGCTATCTTTGCCGCAACCGATCAAATGGCCTATGGCGTCCTGGTGGCTGCTGATGAGTATGGTCTGCTAGTGCCCAAAGATGTTGCGTTGGTTGGCTTTGATGACGACGCCCCGTCTGCGCATGTTCGCCCACCTCTCACGACGATCAGGCAACCTTCGTTTGAGATGGGGCGGCAGGGGATTGAACTTTTACTCTCGCTAGTCCTTCCCCCAGAGGAATCCCCTCATGATGGGCAATCACTTGTGAACAAACCACGCAGGACAGATGCGGATGGGCTGAGTAGGCCCACTCAGCCCATCCGCATCGAACTTCCAACCAGTCTTATCGTGCGCGAATCCTGTGGAGCGATTTACCACGTTGATTGGCAGCATAGTAATTCAACAATGGGAGGCACTCAATGATGTATCATCCCCGTCCTTCCCCTGGTATCAGGAAAAGATCGGTATTCCTGGTGCTGCTGGTCGCATTCTCGATGCTGCTGGCCGGCTGTGGGAACCCAGGGAATAAGGGGCCGACTCGCAGCTACTTGACCATTGTGGCAAATCAGACCGACAGTTGGACCGAGAACTTCAATCCGTTTTTTGATGCCACATCGAACGTCGTTGCTTCATCGGAAGGTACGCTCTACGAGACTCTGCTCTTTTTTAATCGATTCGATGGCAAGTACACGGGTATGCTCGCCTCAAGTTATTCGGTCTCCAGCGATGGCTTGCAAATCACGTTTAACCTGCACCAGGGTGTGAATTGGTCAGATGGGAAGCCGTTCACCAGCAAGGATGTGGTGTTTACACTCAATCTCCTCAAGAAATATGATGCCCTGGATACGAACGGCTTATGGTCACAACCGATACTCAGTAATGTCAGCGCGCCTGACGACAATACGGTTGTGGTCACGTTAGCCAGCCCGAACGATGACGCCCTGTTCTCGGTGGGTGGGCAGACCTGGATGGTACCCGAACATATCTGGTCTACGATTGCGGACCCGACCACGTATGCCGATACCCAACCAGTCGGCACAGGGCCATTTATGGTCGAGTCATTCACCCCCCAACTTGTCAAGATGAAGAAGAACCCCAACTACTGGCAGCCGGGCTTGCCGAAAGTGCAAGAGATTCGCTTCCCGGCGTACAAGGACAATTCGACGGCAGAGCTGGCAATGGATCAGGGAAAGGTTGATTGGAACAGCATTTACGCCCCCAACCTGCAAAACACGTTTGTGAAGCGCGACCCGGTTCACAATCACTTCTGGTTCCCGCCCAGCGACGTGTTGTACATTCTGGTGAACCTGACGAAGGCGCCTTTCGATCAGGTTGCGGTTAGGCAGGCGATTAGCCTGGCAATTGACCGCGATAAGTGGTCCAAGATCGCCGAAAGCGGCTATGAAACTCCAGCCCACCCCACCGGCCTCTTACCGGTTGACCAGAAATACCTTGACCCTGCCTACAAAGACCTCAAGTTCACGGTGGACACTGCCAAGGCCATCCAATTGCTTGAAGGCGCTGGCTTCCACAAAGGGTCGGATGGCATCTATGTTGATTCAGCAGGACACAGAATGTCATACTCCTTCGAGATACCAGGGGGGTACTCGGATTGGGTGGCAGGCGCTCCGGTCATAGCAAGCGATCTCAAGGCTATCGGCATTGAACTCAAGGTCAAAACAGTCTCGGAAGACGCTTTCTATACCGATGTAGCGAATGGCGATTACGAAATCTCCATGCAAGGAACCTACGCTGGGCCGTCGCCCTACAACCTGTATTCCTCGCTTTTGCTCTCCACAAACTCAGCGCCCATTGGAGAATCAGCGAATGGTGATTGGGAACGCTGGATAGACCCGACCACAGATCAATTGCTGAATCAGTTCATCACTTCCCGCGACCCTGCTGTTCAGCAGCAAGCGATCTCTGGGATTCAGAAAATCATGGTTGAGCAGATGCCAGCCATTCCGCTGACAAATGAGCCATACTGGTATGAGTACAACAGTACCAACTTCACCGGATGGCCCGACGAGAAAAACGCCTACGCCTTGCCTTCCCCGTATCAATACCCGGACAGTGAGATCGTCCTGTTGCACCTGCAACCGGCTTCTTAGCGACAGTTTTCCCTTCGTTCTACAGAGGGGGATAACGCTCCCGGTTTCCCGTTATCCCCCTCGCATCACTACTTCGCTAAGGAGGGTCGGGATGCGCCACCTGCTACGCCGTCTTCTTTTTTATCTGGTCGCGCTCTGGGTTTCGGTGACGCTCAATTTTCTCTTACCGCGTCTTTCGCCCGGCGACCCTGTGCGGGCGCTGATAGCTCGTCTGCATGGCAGGGTCGGCCCCCAGACGATCCATTCGCTGGAGGTGCTGCTGGGTGTCAATAACCATGACTCGTTGTGGACACAATACCTCCAGTACCTTAACAACCTGGCGCATGGCGACCTGGGCGCCTCGATTACCTATTTGCCCACACCTGTCTCCAAGATTATTGCCCAAGACCTTCCCTGGACACTGATGCTGGTGGGTGTTACGCTGGTTATCAGTTTTGCCTTGGGGACGTTCCTGGGTGTCATTGTCGCCTGGCGGCGTGGCAAAGCGATGGATACGATCTTCCCGCCGGTATTCACGTTTCTCTCAGCTATTCCCTATTTCTGGTTTGCGCTGATTATTCTCTACGTCTTTGGTTTTCTCCTTAACTGGTTTCCTACCCTGGGCGGCTATGACATAGATAACACCGTGCCTGGCTGGAATATGACCTTTATCCTCAGCGCCATTGAGCATGCGATCTTACCAGCCATCACCATCATCGTAAGTTCTATTGCCGGTTGGCTGCTGGGAATGCGCAACATGATGATTACCACGCTCTCTGAAGATTATGTTCTGATGGCTGAAGCGAAAGGTCTGCCAGACCGGCGCATCATGTTTGTGTACGCGGCGCGCAATGCGATCTTGCCAAATATCACCAGCTTCGCGCTCTCACTTGGTTTTGTGGTCAGCGGCGCTTTGCTGACAGAAATTGTTTTTAATTATCCGGGCATTGGCTATGCGTTCCTGGTAGCTGTCAATAATAAAGACTTTGCTCTGATCCAGGGTCTCTTTCTGGTCATTGCCATCGCGGTGCTGGCCGCCAATTTCCTGTCCGATCTGCTCTATGTCGTTCTTGATCCGCGAGTACGCCAGTAAGGAGGGAATGATGATACAAACAGCTTCGCCCTTTGCCCAGGGGCTGAATACCCTCTGGCGGCTGGTAACGCTGAATCGCAAGGTGACATTTGGGGTTGGTATTGTCGGGTTCTTTGTTTTGCTCGCGCTGGTTGGCCCGCTCTTTGTGCGACAAGACCCCATTGCGATTACCGACGATATTTTGGTTCCACCATCATCTGCCCATTGGCTGGGTACCACGCTGAGCGGGCAGGATGTCTTTGCTCAGGTAGTCGTGGGCGCGCGCTTCTCTGTGGCGCTGGGCTTCATCGCGGGGGGCTTGACAACGCTCCTCTCGGTGGTGGTTGGCCTGATCTCTGGCTACTATGGAGGCGTCATTGATGAGATGTTCCAACTAGCTACGAATGTGTTCCTGGTCCTTCCAACGCTGCCGCTCGCTATCTTGCTGGCTGTTTACCTCCCCTTCAATGGGACCGTGACCCTGGGCATTGTGATTATCGTCACCGGTTGGTCCTGGGGAGCAAGAGTCTTGCGCGCGCAGACGCTTTCGATGTGTAGCCGGGACTATGTAGAAGCTGCCCGCGCCAGGGGGGAAGGTTCACTGCGTATCATCTTCTTCGAGATTTTTCCGAACGAGATTGCGCTGGTAGCGGCGGAACTCCTGGGGACGATTATTTATGCTATTCTGGCCGAGACAGGTCTGGAATATATTGGTCTGGGCAATCTCAATGGGATTAGCTGGGGAGTGATGCTCTTTTTTGCACAGAATGGCAGCGCGCTGCTGCAAGGGGCCTGGTGGTGGTTCCTGCCGCCTGGTCTGTGTATCGCCTTGTTGGGCGCAGGACTTGCCTATCTCAATTTTGGAATTGATGAGGTTGCCAACCCTCGGCTGCGCAAAGAATCCACACCGAAATTGGCGCTGCGCAAGGCAATGCAGCGACTTGGGATGCGTAGGGCTACCGTAGAGGAGGCGGCGTAATGACGATTGCTCAGCCAGACGTGCTTTCCGCTTCGTCGCCAGTATTGGAAGCCCGAAACTTACGTAAATATTTCCCTTTGCGGCAGGTCAGGCTTTTTAGTGGACAGAACGTCGTGCATGCTGTCGAGAATACCTCGTTGGCGCTGTATCCGGGCCGCGCGCTGGCGCTGGTGGGGGAAAGCGGCAGTGGCAAAAGCACGATTGCTCGCCTGCTCGCGCGGCTCTATGAACCGACCTCTGGCATCATGACCTTTCGAGGGGAACCTGTGAAACCTGGGAAGGGCGCTGCCCTGCGCGCCTATCGGCGCCATGTGCAGATGGTCTTTCAGGATCCCTTTTCATCGCTCAATCCGGTGCATAGTGTGCGCTATCACCTGTCGCGCCCGCTGCGGCTGCACAAGCTCGCGCGCAGCAAACAGGAGGAGACCGAGCAGATTCTGGCGCTGCTTAATCGGGTAAGCCTCAGCCCTGCCGAACAATTTATTCAGAAATATCCGCACCAGCTCAGCGGAGGCCAGCGCCAGCGTGTAGCTATCGCTCACGCGCTGGCGGCGCGGCCAGAGGTGTTGCTTGCTGACGAGCCGGTTTCGATGCTGGATGTCTCTATCCGCCTGGACATCCTGAACCTGATGCTGCGCCTGAAAGATGAGGAGCAGCTTGCTTTGCTCTTCATCACGCATGATATTGCCAGCGCCCGCTATTTTGCTGAAGATACGCTGGTCATGTATGCCGGGCAGACGGTGGAGGGAGGGCCGAGCGAAGAAGTGATTCAGCGGCCAAAGCACCCCTATACGCAACTCCTGCTCTCCGCTGCGCCAGACCCCGATAGTCTGCAATCGGATGGCAAGGTGAAGTCGCTGCCTGCGCGCGGCGAGATTCCCAGCCTCATCAACCCACCCAGCGGCTGCCGCTTTCATCCACGCTGCCCCTTTGCCATGCCAGTCTGCCGCGAACGCTTTCCTGAACGTACCCTCTTCGAGGACGGACACTGGACGCATTGCTTTCTCTATGGCGATGGAGGAGCAGCGGCTGTGCTCCAGAAGGCACAGAATAACATGGCAACGAGTAGCGATGCTTCAACCCATATTTAGAAAGAGAAACGGTGATGGCACGTATTAAACTGGCGTATATTGGTGGAGGAAGTACCCGCGCTGCTGGCACGATGGCCTCATTTGTCCAGCAGGGCGAAAACTTCAACGGGTCGGAAGTGTCGCTGATTGATCTTGACCCGGATCGGTTGGATGTCGTCCAAACACTTGCTTGCAAGATGGCGCGCGCGCGCGGGCTGGACCTGACGATTACCACGACGACAGATCGGCGCGCGGGCCTGCGCGATTGCAACGCGGTGCTGACCAGTTTCCGGCCTGGCGGGTTCGAGGCGCGTCATCTGGATGAAAGTATTCCGCTCAAGCATGGTGTGATCGGCCAGGAGACGCAGGGACCAGGCGGTTTCTTTATGGCGCTGCGTTCCATTCATGTGATGAAAGACATCATCGCCGATATGGAAGCGGTCTGCCCCCATGCGCGCCTCTTTAATTACACCAACCCGATCAATATTGTTTCGGAAGCGGTGACACACCATACGGCCATCCCGACCATCTCGCTCTGCGAGGGGCCGATTGCCAGCAATCGAGATTACCCGGAGATGATTGGTCTGGACCCTGATAGGCTGGATGCCGTTTCTATCGGGCTGAATCACGGGTCGTGGAGCGTGCGTCACCTGTACGATGGGCACGATTTCATTCCCATCTTGCGCCGGGCGCGCGAGGAACTGCTGCATGATCCTGAGACGCCTGCCTATGAACTGCGCATGATTGATTTGGCCTGTCAGATGGATGCGCTGCCCAATCATTATTTCCAGTATTATTACTTCAGAGAAGAAGTACTGGCGGAACAGCGAGCAAAAGCGACCACGCGCGCACAAGATATTATGGCGAGTGTGCCAGACTATTGGGCGCATTACCGCGAACAAGCCGCTCTAGATTCTCCAGAACTCGATCCGACGCGCTCGCGGGGAGGCATTCACGAGTTGGAACTAGCCATTGATGCGATGGATGCCATCTACAATGACCGTAAAGAAGTGTTATATGTCAATGTGCCCAACCAGGGGGCCATCGCTGATTTCCCGGATGATCTGGTGGTCGAGCTTCCGGGGTTTGTAGATCGTCATGGCGCTGTTCCGTTGATGCAAGGGCATATGCCGCGCCATCTGGTCGGGCTGGTGCAGATGCTTGGCGAATATCAGGCGTTGACTGCCGAGTCCGCCTGGAGCGGAACTCGCATTGACGCGATTCGCGCGCTGGCGAGCCATCCATTGGTGTTCTCGCTGCATACAGCAGAAGCGCTTTATGATGAGATGGCGGCGGCGCATCAGCGTTATTTGCCAGAGCGCCTGCTCCGCTAGCGGAGAAATGAAGCTGGAGAGATGCGTTATGCAATGCGTGCTGGGTGTTGATGGCGGCAATACCAAGACTCTGGCGCTGGTGGTGGCCCTGGACGGAACGATTCTGGGGGTTGGGCGCGGGGGCTGTGGAGACATCTATAACGCTCCAGTGACGCCAGAGTCTGGCGACTCTGCCGCTGCGGCGGTTGCCAATATCGAGCACGCGGTGACGAGCGCGTTGAGCATAGCGCATGTCGAGGCGTCTGATCTGGTGGCGGGTGTGTTCAACATGGCTGGCGCTGACTGGCCGGAAGATTTCGCGCTGCTGCGTGCTGCGCTAGAAGCGCGCGGTTTCGGACGCACGATCATCGTGCAGAATGATGCGCTGGGCGTCTTACACGCGGGTGTCTCTAGCGCGGTCGGTGTCTCGTTGATCTGTGGCACTGGCGCGGCGGTCGGCGCTCGCGCGCCCGATGGCCGCACCTGGCATACCAGCCACTGGCAGGATGATACCCAGGGCAGTCATCAACTCGCGCGGAGTACCCTGGTGGCGGTCTATCGCTCGGAGTTGGGCATTGAACCCCCGACGACGCTCACCGCGCGTGCGCTGGACTTGTTTCACCTTGATTCCGTCGAGGCGCTGCTGCATCTGTTTACGGGCCGCGAGCGTCAGGCTCCCGATCATATGAGTCGCCTGACACCTATCCTGCTGGATGAAGCGCAAGCCGGTGATCTCGTGGCGCGGCGTATCGTGCAGGAGCATGGGCGGGCGCTGGGTGAGTATGTGCTGGCGGCGGCGCGGCGCGTTGGCATAGAAGGGACAGCGTTCCCCCTGGTTCTGGCTGGTGGTGTCTTTCACCATCCCGCGTCTGTCCTGCCAGATGCGGTTCTGGAACGGGTTCGGCAGACAGCGCCCTTTGCGCGCCTGGCGCCCTGCCGCTTCGAGCCGGTAATTGGGGTGGTCTTTGCGGCGCTCGAAGCGGCAGGGGCGCGGGTGGATGAAGTGCTGATAGAGCGCCTGCTCCCGACCATGCCGCCCACGTCATTTTTTACGACTGACCCTGATGATACGCCTCATCCGGCGGCACTGCAAGCGGATGGTGTGTTGTTTAACCCCAACGATTTCTGAGCCGGGGTAAGATGTCTTTCGCGTAGAGTTGTAGGAAGCGGGATTGGTCGTCTCCTGGGGCATGGAAGATCAGATGGGTGAAGCCCAGTTCGATATAGGGACGAATCTGTTCGATATGCTCATCGGGGTCGTTCGAGACGAGCCAGCGGCGATGCGCCTGGTCGGCAACGCTGGCGGCTTTTTGCTCCATCTCGCGTGGGTCGTGAATAGCCACCTTGTCTTCTGCGGGAAGCGCCAGCGCGGCCCAGATGCGCGTATCGGCCATCGCTCGTTCGCGGTCTGTATCATAAGAGACTTTAACCTCAATGGTGCGCTCAATGGCGGCTGGATCGCGCCCTGCTGCTTTCGCCCCTTCCTCCAGCCCTGGCAGGAGTTGATCGCGATAGAGGGCATCGCCTTTTCCAGAGGTGCAGATAAACCCGTCGCCAGCGCGGCCCGCGAACCTGGCGGCGACAGGGCCGCCCGCGCTGATGTAGATGGGGATGGACTGGTCGGGGCGATCATAAATAGTGGCATTGCGCGTTCGATAATAGGTTCCCTCGAAGCTCACAAATTCGTCAGTCCAGAGCCGCCGAATCAACGCAACCGCTTCGCGCAGGCGATCTAACCGTTCTTTCGCTGGCGGCCACTCGGCGGCTGTGACGGCAATCTCATTGAGCGATTCGCCGGTCCCCACGCCCAGGATCACTCTCCCAGGGGTGAGTACGCCCAATGTCCCAAACGCCTGCGCGATGATGGCTGGCGGATAGCGGAAGGTGGGCGTCAGCACGCTCGTCCCCATCAAAATGCGCTCGGTGCGCTGTCCCAAGGCCCCCAGCCAGGAGAGCGCAAAGGGCGCGTGTCCATCGGTGTGTCGCCAGGGCTGGAAATGGTCGCTGATCCAGACGCTATCGAAGCCAAGCTGCTCGGCCTGAATGGAGAAGTCGAGAAGCTGGCGTGGCCCAAACTGCTCTGCCGAAGCCTTATACCCCAACTTCAAGGGGTGGTTGCTCATGATGTACCTTGCCTTTCACAGTGTCATGAGTGGACTGGCACGAGTTCCATTGAACCAGCATATCTCCAAAAAACAAGCTTCGCAAGAGGAAAAAAACCATAAGCAGTGTTTTCCTCAAGGGGGGAACTGCTTATAGCAGGAAAGAGTATCTGAAGCCTATCGCCTATCGAGGCTCGCGGTCATTCAGGGGTCTTTTCACAAAAGATGGCCCGGCTCCTATAGAGTCGGGCCGGGTCTGTGGGGGTTGATTCTTGATACGCTCTGCGTCCTCCCGCTGGAGGATTGGCAGCGCCTGGGCATACGTGCCGTGCCAGACTTTCACATCATGGCCTTCCAGGTCTACCCACCTGATGGTATACGGTGTATTGGCGCTGGGCAGAGGCGACGTTGCTACGGGGTTAGCCTGACTGGCGGCTTTTGCTACAGAGGACGAGGGGAGAACTCCGAGAGCCAGACCATTGAGCGCAATGGCTAATGCCAATACAATGATGAGCTTCTTGTGAAACATGGTGTCTTCCTCCATGAGTTTGCTAGATGTACATCTGGCAAGCGGATAAGCTGGCTCCTACCAACATAGGCAATGATCTTAGACTGTTTGCCTCCTTCCTGCGAGCGCTAATCTACTTCCTCATTCGTACTCTATTCTAACCTGGAGCATATCACCTGTCAATCCCCTCTTGTCAGCCAGCCAACCAGGACAGCAGAGCAAGAACCTCTCTGTGCAGGTCTGAATGTTCGGTGTACAATGGGGAAGCGTTGTTGGAACACCAGGAGGTCTGCTCATGGCTGATGGCCTCACTCCCATTGCAATTCGTTTGTTGGGGGCAGCGCATATCGAGATCGCGGGCGCGCCCCTGGCCCTGCATCACCAGAAAGCGCGGGCGCTGCTGTGCTATCTGGCGGCTACTGGGCATGCCCACACGCGCGATCACCTTGCCGCGCTGCTCTGGAGCGATTCGCTGGAAAAGAATGCGCGCCACTCGCTGCGCTCCAGCCTCTACCATCTGCGCCAGGCACTCCAGGCCAACGGCGCGGATGCCGCGCTAGTTGGGGATGGGGAACTGGTCTCGCTCCAGCTTGCTGAGGACGCCTGTGATGCGGTTCGGTTTCGCCGATTGATCGCCAATGGCGCTGAGGGCGCGCTGGACCAGGCATTCACGCTCTATCACGGCCCCTTCTTGCAAGGCTTTACGCTCGATGATGCCCCGCTGTTTGAGGAATGGATGCGCTTCGAGCAGGCTGAACTGCGCCAGAGCTATCTTGATGCGCTCAATCGCCGGGCTGCTGAGGCGGAGGCCAGCCAGGCATGGGATGCAGCCATCGGCTATCTCCAGCGGATCGTGCAGCTAGAGCCTCTGGCGGAAGAGGCGCAGCAGCGGTTGATTGGCTGCTATCTGCGCGCGCGGGCTGTTGGCCCGGCCCTGCGTCAGTATCGCCAGTTCGAGATGGAACTGAGGCAAGAATTGGGGTTGGCGCCGTCCGCTGAAACGCAGGCGCTCATCCGTGAAGCCTTGACATCGCGCCTGCGAGTGCCGTCGCCTGCTGGAACACCTGCGCGGTTGACCAGCAGCCGCCCGCAGGCGCTCCCGCTGATTGGCCGCGATGCGCTCCTTAAGACACTGCTGACGCTCGGCCAGGGTCCGGCTGCTGGCCGGGGCGCTGCTGTCTTGATTCAAGGCGAGGCTGGCAGTGGCAAGAGCCGCTTGCTGGATGAATTGGTGAGCAGGCTGTCGGAAGAAACGCCGCGCTGGATCATCTTGCAAGGCTCCTGTTCACCGTTCGATGATTTGCTCTCCTATGGGCCGATTCTCGAAGCCTTTCAGAGCGCCGAACTAGGCGATTTGACCGATCTCCTGGCCGACGCTGGCGGTCCGGCCTCCGATAATCAGGAGCGTTTCTTCTGGCGGCTGATGCAGGCGATGCGCATGCTCGCCCGCGATGGGCCGCTGCTGCTGGCTCTTGATGATCTGCATTGGGCCAACAGCTCAACGCTGCATCTGTTCAGCCTGCTCGCCACGCGGCTGCGCAGCCTGCCAGTGCTGCTGGTCGGGACGGTTCAGCGCGCTGAGGCAATTCCCGCGTTGCAGCGATTGGTCCTGTCACGGAGCCATCAGGGCGACCTGCACCTCTTGTCGCTGCCACCCCTCGCGCTCGAAGCGGTGACGGCGCTCCTTCAGTCATCGGGCATCAGCCCCATGTCTGTGGCGCCCGTCGCGGAATGGCTGCATGTGCGTTCAGGGGGCAGCCCCTTTGTCTTGCTGGAAATCCTGGCTCAGTTGCGCGCTGAAGCGGTGCTTACGCCGGTAGGCGATGGCTGGCAGTTGGATATGAGCCGCTGGCTGCGTTGGCGCACGACCAGCGCCCTACCCGATACGATTCATGACCTGCTGGCCTGGCGGCTTGCCAACCTTTCGGATGAAGCGCGCCATGTGTTGGACGTGCTGGCGGTGGCCGACGCGCCGCTGCCGTTCGAGTTGCTGTGCGAGTTCCTGGGCGTCCAGCCCGATCAACTGCTGGCGATTCTGGATGATCTGCTGGCGCGGCAGTTGGTAATTGAGACGAGCAGCGATACCTTCGCTCTGCCCCATCACCTGCTGCGCGAGACGGTTGCCGCTCGCCTGAGCCATCTGCGCCGCAGGAGGATTCACCGTCGGCTGGCCGAGATGCTGGAAGCCTGCCCGGCGCTTCAGCAGCACTTTCCGCTGCGCCAGACAGCCTTGCATGCGGTGCTGGGGGAAGACGTGGACCGCGCTCGGCGGTATGGGCTGCGCGTTCTGGCGGAACTGCCGCGAGAGTACGACGGGGCCGAAGCGTTAGATTTTCTGCGTCACCTGCATGACCTGCTCGCGCCGATGGCTACGGCTGAAGAGATGCTTCAGTTGAGCGCCACGCTGGGGCTGCTGCATCAAGGGCTGGGTCAGCTTGATCTGGCGGCGTACTGGCATCAACAGCGCCTGGAGTGGTCCCGCAAAACCGCAGACGTGGCGGCTCAGGCAAGCGCCCACCTGGAGATGGCTGAACTTGCGCTCGTTACCACCGATTACCAGGGTGCCATTGCGGCGGCTGAGGCTGGTCTGCTCGCCTGCGCGGCGCTTCAGGAGGGCGAGCAAACGGGCCTGGTGGAGCGAGGCCACCGGCTGCTTGGCGCGGCCCTGGCGATGGAGGGGAGCGATCTGCCTGCCGCTGAACGCCATCTTCAGGAAGCTGTCAATGCTCACAAGCTCGCCAATACTTCCGAAGAACTCTACGCCACCCTCTTTGAGCTTGGGAATGTCGCCGCGCAGCGTGGCGAACTCGCACGCGCTGTAGACCTGTACACGGAAGCGGCAAATCATGCCGCGTCGTCGCGCGCGCACTATTTCCAGGCGCTTGCCTATAATAACCTTGCTTATCACAGTCTCTTGCTGGGGCAGCCTGAAGCTGCCCGGCGGGCACTGGCGCAGGGACAGCAGTTGGCCGAGGCTCACGAATTGCTTGGCGCTCTCCTCCATCTTTTAAGCACGCAGGGCGAGATTCACCTGTATCTGGGCGAGTGGGCGGCGGCAACAGAGTGCTTCCAGCGCGGCCTCATGCTTGCTGAAGACCTGGGCCATCTTGAACGGCAGGCTGGGTATCGGGCAGGTCTGGCACTGGCGGCGCGCGGCCAGAACGACCTTGAGCGTGCGAGGACGCTGCTGGAGGAGGCGCTGGCGCTTATCACCGACAAGGGCTACTGGCATTTACGCACGCGCTTGCTGCTCTGGCTTGCCGAGACGCTGCTGCTGGATGATCGTCTGGACGAGGCTGAGCCGCATCTGGATGCGGCGTTGGAGACGTGCCGCGCTCAGGGGCGCGTGCTGTTGTGCATGCAGGCTGAGCGCCTCTGTGCGCGTGCGCTGGCGGCTCGCCGTGTCTGGTCGGATGCCGATACGCTTTTTGCCGGGCTGATGGAGCGTGCAGACAAGCTCAGCCTTCCCCTGGAACGAGCGCGCACCCAGGCAGCGTGGGGCGAGGCGCTGCTTTTCGCTGGCTCATCTGCTCAAGAGGGGCGCATTCTGCTTGGCGAAGCGCGCAAAACGCTTGAGGCGCACCAGGCCCGCGCCGAACTGGCTGCGCTGAGATTGTATCAGGCGTGACGCGGTGGATGACGTTTGGTTGACGCGCTGTCTGTATACTCTAGTTGGCGACGATGTGATTCCGCTTTTTGTGGAAGCAGTCGTAACTGGCGATTGAAACTGCTCCTGGCAATGTCATCCGGCCCGCAAAGCCCTTCCTTTGCAGGTTTGGCAGCCACTGCTTTCAGGAGTGGTTTCAACCGCCAGCCTCCTTGAAGTCGAGGGATGCTGATGCAGGAGTTTCACTACACCAGCTATGCCCAGGAAATTATCTTTGGCGCTGGCGCGCTGGCTCAGCTAGGTCAGACGGTGGATCGCTTTCACTGGCAGCGGCTGATGCTCTGCTCTACGGGTTCACTGCGGCGCAGCGGCCAGCTTGCCGAAGTTCAGCGCGCTCTGGCTGGGCGGTTAGTGGCGACTTACGAACCTATCCAGCCGCATGTCCCTGATTTCCAGGTGGCTGAGGCGCTGGCGCTGGCTGAGACAAACAGGATTGATGCCGTTATTGGGTTTGGCGGCGGCAGCGCGATTGGCATGGCGAAAGCCGTCAGCCAGGCATTGGAGGAAAGGCGCGGCGGGCAGCCCGAAAGCCACGCCTCTTCTATACAGCAGCCGTCGGCGCCGGTCATTGCCATTCCGACGACCTATGCCGGATCAGAGATGACGCCGGTTTATGGCGTCACGCGCCAGGTTGGAGGGGAGTCGCGCAAAATCACCGTCACTGATGCGCGCGTAACGCCCAGGCTCACTCTCTATGATCCGCTGCTGACGCTGAGCCTTTCGCCGGAGTTGACCGCTTCAACGGGCATTAACGCGCTGGCGCACTGCATCGAGGCGCTCTATTCAATCACCCGTAACCCGCTCTCGACGGCTGCGGCGCTCCAGGGGATACGCTTGATTACCTCTGCGCTGCCTCGCTGCTATGCGGTTGGCGATGATACAGAGGCGCGTACCGAGATGTTCAACGGCTCGTTTCTTGCGGCAATGGCTCTGGCGCACGTGACGATGGCGCTGCATCATGGCCTCTGCCATGTGCTGGGAGGGACGGTTGGTGTGCCGCATGGGGTGGCAAACGGGATCATCTTGCCCCACGCGATGCGCTTCAATCTGGATGCGACGGCCCCCCAACTGGCTCAAGCGGCTGAGGCAATGGGTATTGCAATCGCTGGCCGCAGCGCCGAAGCCGCTGCTGAGGATGCCATACAGCATATCTCGCGCCTGATTGGTCAGATGAATCTGCCCCGGCGATTGCGCGATGCCAATGTTCAGGAAGCCGACCTGCCGCGCCTGGCGCAGATAGCGTTCCAAAGCCGAACAGTCCAGAGCAATCCGAAACCAGTGGCCGACGTGGCGCAGCTTGAGGCTATCTATCGCGCCGCGTGGTAACGGCCAGAAAGGGGGTGGAGATAGGTACTTATCAAGAGGATACTCACCGACGACTATCGCTTTGCACCACAAAGGAGGGTTTTTCTCATGACAGTCAATCCAATGGATTTCGGTGGCAAGGATACGGTACTTGATGTGGTTCGCACTGAGCGAGCCAAGTTCTTCAGGATTCTGGATGACTCCAGGAACTGGCAGGTGCAGACGCGCTGCGATGATTGGGAAGTACGCGACATCGCCGGGCACATGATTGATGTGACTGAAGGCTATCTTTCGCGTTGGGAGATGGCGCGCAAAGGCGAAGAGGCCGGGGCGCTGGGCCTGGTGGTCATGGGCGAGAAGCTCAATGAGGCGGCTCAGAAGTTCCGCAGCCTGCCGCGTGAAGAGGTGATCTCGCGGCTCAAAGACGATTCCAACAAGATGCTTACCATTTTTGATTCGCTCTCCGCCGACGAGTGGAGCGGCTTCATGGTCACGCACCCCTATATGGGGCCGCTGCCAACGTTTTTCTATCCTGCCTTCCATGTGATGGACTATGGCGTCCATACCTGGGATATGAACTGGGGCCTGGGCGAGAAGACTGCCAAAATGGACGAGCGGTCAGCGGGCGTCCTTGTGCCCTATATGTTCATCCTCATGCAGTACACGGTAGATCAGGAATCTGCCAGGGGGCTGGATACCGAGTTTGGCATTAAGGTGGATGGTGAATGGGGCGGCGAGTGGCGCGTGACGGTGAAAGATGGTACGTATACGGCTACGCCTGCCGAGAACCTGGATGGGGTGGCGGCGCTGTTCCACTTCAGGGACGCTTCGGATTTTGTGCTGACCTCGTTCCAGCGTTTCCCCGGCGGGGAGACAAGCGGCGACCCGCAGGTGATTGACCGGATTCGCCACCTCTTTTTCAGGATATAATGACCTGAAACGCAGACCTTTTCGAGACAGCCTGGAGGCACACGTATGGGCAACATCCAAGCGCAAGGCGTTCATCACATTACCTTCGTTGGCTCGAACCGGCAGGCCACGATTGACTTTTACCAGGGCGTGCTGGGAATGCCGCTGGTGATGGCCCAGCCGAATCTGGATGTGCCGGACGAAGAGCACCTGTATTTCGATACAGGCGACGGGCGGCTGATTACGTTCTTTGTGCGCCCATCGCGTGTCAATGATCCCGCGCCAAACCCGGAAGGAATTGGGAACCTGCATCACCTGGCTTTTACGGTTTCGCGGGCAGTCTATACCCAGGTGGCTGGGCGGCTCAACGAGCGCGGCATTTGGAACACGGGAGAGATTGATCGCGGCTTTATGCATTCGATCTACTTCCGCGATCCCAACGGGCAACTACTCGAAATGGCCTGTTACAAGTTTGTGCCGCCGGAGGGCTGTACCGTTGCCGATGTTCTCAACACGGCGCATCGTATCCGCGTGGCGGCTGGCGCGTACAACATCGAGGATAGCCACCTGGCCGACGCGATTACCGAGTTGACCCAACGCAGAGCGCCCTCTCTGACGGGAGTGGCAGCAGAGGTATAGCCGAGATGACGCCTGCCTCCGAGTTCGACCCGCAGCCTGCTGGCACGTTCTGGATGCTGAATCTGGAGGAGCCTTTGCCAGATGACCTCAAACCGCGCCTCCAGGCGCGGTTTGAGCGGGTGAATGCGGAGGCGGCGCTCGCGCTTTCCCAGGCGATGGGGCTGGAAGAGCCAGCCCTGGCGCTTGAGCGTTTCGCGGCGGGGCGGCGCTGCTATGTCGCCTGGGTGGAGGGAACGCTTGCCGCCTATGGCTGGGTGACGTTTGACGAGGAGGGGATTGGAGAGTTGGGCCTGCGTATCCGCCTGGGGCCAGGCGAAGCCTATATTTGGGATTGTGCCACGCTGCTTGCCTATCGCGGGCAGCGCCTTTATCCCGCCTTGCTGGTATATATCAGCAGCGAACTGCGCGCCCAAGGGTTTCGTCTGGCCTTGATTGGCGCGGATAGTGATAATGTTGCCTCACAGAAAGGCATGATCCTGGCAGGTTTCCAGCCGGTAGCTGATATGTTCAGAATGCCTGGTCAGCCGAACCATCGGCTCTGCCTGCGTGGCCGACCGGGCGCTCCTGAGCAACTTGTAAGCCACATTCGCCAGGCGCTTTCTGGCGATGAGGTTGGATGACTATGAGTGATTTGACTCCTGAGATTACCGGCCCGCATCGCGGCCAACCGATTCTGGCCGCTGGCGCGGCGCTCGTAGAGGCGCGGCTGGCGATGATACTGGCACATGGGCGCGGGGCGTCTGCTGCTGATATTCTAGAAGTGGCTGCCGAACTGGCCCGGCCTGACGTTGCCTATCTGGCTCCGCAGGCTGCGGGGAATACATGGTATCCCAATCGCTTCACGGAACCGTTTGCCAGCAATGAACCCTGGCTCTCTTCTGCTCTGGCGTTTCTGGCCCACGCGCTGGCTCAGGTGTCGGGGGCAGGCATCCCTGCCGAGCGCACGATCCTGCTGGGGTTTTCGCAGGGCGCGTGCCTGACGCTGGAGTTTGTGGCGCGGCATGCCCGGCACTATGGTGGAATTGTAGGCTTGAGCGGCGGGCTGATTGGCCCAGACGATGCCCCGCGCGCGTATCCGGGGGCGCTGGCGGGTACGCCGGTCTTTCTGGGGTGCAGCGATGTTGACCCGCACATCCCCAAAGCGCGCGTAGAGCTTACGGCTGACGTGCTGCAACGCCTGGGCGGTCAGGTGACGATGCGTCTCTATCCAGGCATGGGCCATCTGGTCAGCCAGGATGAGATTGCCTTCGTTCAGGGAATGATAGCGGCGCTGCTCGGCGAAGGGCCGCGAGGCTGAACGCTCATTCCTTCGGTGCGCCAGCGTTCGCGTTGGCGAACGATGCGCTGCCGTCCCTGGCAGCGGTACACGCAAGTAGCACCCCCGGCTTTTGAGTAGAACCTGAAGAGAAAGACGGCGATAGCGCGTGACCTTACTGCCTGTGGGCGAATCGCGCAAAGAGGCGCAGCCCGGCGCGAAGCGTGACGACTGGGATGAGGACGGCGTGCGCATAGAACATGCTGTTGGCGATAACCGAAGGCCAGGCGAGCCGCTGGTCTATCAGATTGGGATGCTGGCGCATCAGCGCATACACCTGGCTCCACGAGAGATAGTTCTCTGATACAAAAGAGTGTACCGCTGCTGGAAAGGGATAGCCGTAGCCAATCTGGTAGGCGAACATGCAGCAGGTATACTGATAAGCAACGTGCTGGAGACTGAACGCCAGCCCCAGCGAGATACCGAGCAAGATCAGGGCGCTCTGCCAGAGAGTGAGGCGCGCAGCGGGAAAACGCCAGCCAGCCGCCAGCAGAAGCGAGCCACCTGCCACGACGAGGAGATAGAGCAGGGAGGTGGGCTGGGAACCTACAGGCGAAAACGGATCAGCCAGCAGATCATCAAACAAGATAGCCGCAGTTAATGCCAGTATGCTGAAGACGAGCAGCGTGATAGCCAGTATTTTGGGGAGCGCCTGAAGCGTTTTCAAGAGCGGTTGATGGGGGAGCCGTTGGAATTGTTTCCCGATGAGAGTGGACTGAGCCATACAGTTCCTCAACTTTCTGATACTGGTTTCTTATGCTGAGTTCCTGCTACTCTATCTCCCTTCTCACAGGGAGTCTGTGAGCTAGCTCACGTTTGGGTCAACACGGCGGCTCTGTGTGCTGCTTTTCCCCTTTCAGGCTGGCTGCATAGCTTCCACTTTCGCGGCTGGCTCCAGAATCATCTGCAAGCCAAACTTGGGGAAGAGCGTGACCATCGGCTGCGGCACGACGGGGAAGCCAGGGGCCAGGCGTGGCACGTATCGCTGCAAGATGGCGCCAAGCAGGATGCGAGCCTCCAGGTTGGCGAAGGGCATGCCGATGCAGATACGCGAGCCTGCGCCAAAGGGGAAGTATGCTTGCGGATGATATTTCTGGCCGGTTTCGGGGTGGAATCGCTCCGGCTTGAATTGGTCTGGCTCCGGCCAGAGGTCAGGCAAACGATGCGTCACCCACTGGCTCATCAGGATAATCGTGCCGCGCTTGATATGATAGCCGCCATACTCGAAGTCGTCCACAGTGTAGCGCGGCTGCATCCAGGCGGGCGGATAGAGGCGCATCGCTTCTTTGACGACCATATCCAGATAGGGAAGCCGGGCCAGATCGTCCACCGTTGGCGCTCTGCCGCTTAGCACGCGCTGAAGCTCGTCGAGTAGCGTCTTTCGCTGCTCTGGATGATTGGAGAGCAGATAGAAGGCCCAGGAGAGGGTATTGGCGGTGGTGGCGTGTCCGGCAGCCAGCAGCGTTAATGTCTCGTCGCGCACCTGTTGATCGGTCATAGTGCTGCCGTCTTCATCCTGCGCCTGAAGCAGCATGGAGATAACATCGCCGCTGTCTTCGCCGCTGGCGCGGTGCTGGGCAATGAGATCGGCCATCGTGTCATCCAGGTATTTGCGCGAGCGTACATATTTGCCATAGGTGGTGAAGGGTAGGTTGAGACGAAAGAACTGGAAGGGCGCGCGCGAGCGCCGGGAATAGGCGCTGGCCTCGGAGAACGCCTGGCTGATGGCGTCGATCTGGCTGACAAGATCGACGTTGAAGAGTGCTTTGGCGACAATGCGCATAGTGACGCGCATCATCTCGTTGGCGATGTCGCGCTGGCTGCCAGGGGTCCATTCTTCCAGCATGCGCTCGGCGCAGGCAACCATTGTATCGCGGTAGCTTTCCACGCGCTGCTTGTGAAAGGCGGGCTGGACCATGCGGCGCTGCTGGCGGTGGAAATCGCCATCAATGCTGAGCAGGCCATCACCCAGCAGCAGACGCAGCGTCTCGAAGACGGGGCGATTGATGAAGTTGCGGGCGTTTTCGATCAGTACGTAACGGATGGCTTCGGGGCGGGTGAAGAGGACGGCGGGCGTCTTGCCAAAATACATGGTAGCGGCGTCGCCATAGGTGCGCTGCAAATTGGTGATAAAGCCCAACTGGTCGGGGCGGAACTCCAGAATATTGCCGAAGAAGCGGCGCGGTTTCGGGCCAGGCGGATAGTGATAGGATGCCATCGAGTATCTCCTTTCTTCTTGAAAATACGTGGGGCGGGCGACTCGGTTACGTTTCTTCTCAACTATAGCGCATCCGGTCAGAAATTGCGCGTTTGCTGGCAACAGGTTTCTCTTCTGTCACGACTTCTCAAGGTTGTGGGCGTGCAGTTCATAGCGCCAGATGGGAATGTCTCGCCATTCCCAAGGCGCAGAGACAATCTCCTCAAGTGAAGTATTCCCACACCAGTACTCCAGGCCATATTTGGTGGCCCGATGGCCGATTACGACGATGGTTTTCCCATCATAGTCGCGCAGAACATCGCGCAGAAATGCGCCCACGCGCTGCACGACCATGCGCATGCTTTCGCCGTTGGGGAATGGCTCGGCAATACGTTGCAAGAACTCTGCTTCGATTTGAGCAGGCGGCTGCTGTGTCAGTGACCCATAATTACACTCACGCAGGCGGGCATCTGGTGCAAGGGGTAGTCCACGCCCGGCGAAAGCGATTTCAGCCGTCAGAGAGGCGCGCTGAAGGTCGGAGCAGAAGACGGCATCAAGGGCGGCTGTGGCGTAGTGCTGCCCAAGTTCGCGCGCCTGCTGAAGCCCAGCGTCAGAGAGTGGGACATTGGCATGGCCGGACGCGCGCCCGGCCTCGTTATCAACGCTGGTCATATGAGGCGAATAGAAAAGTGTGAGCATAAGCTATCCCTTCTGAAATTGTCGAGATAACAAGCGAAATCAACCGCTCGCGCTCCTACAGAATATGGTGTCGCTGACGCGCCCGCCTAGCTGATGGGCGGCGTGGCCTTCGCGGATGGCAATTTCCAGCAGGCCCGCGCTGTTGATAAGGGCCAGCGGCTGGCCGGGCTGCGCCGCACTGTAGGTGGTATGAACACCCGGCAGCCGATATGCGCCAAGCGATACCTGAAGCGCGTCCAACGGTCCCAGTGTGGGCAGCAGGCCCGCCGCGATGTTGCTGATCAGATTGCCGAAGTGATCAACGGCAATCACGCGGCCCTCGATGACGCCAGGCGAGCGGATGGGTCTCGATGTCGGCAGCAGCGTCAGGCTCTCCAGCGGGACGGGCTGGCCGAGTTCGGCGGGCGCGACGCCATTCGCCAGATGCGCCGCGACGGGCGCAAAGAGGTCGCGGCCCTGGAAGGTGACGCCTGCGGCTCGCGCGGGCGCGCCAGGCCCTTCCAGCCAGTAGGCCGGGTTGGTCAGCGCGTAGGCAGTGGGCAGGCGCTCTCGCGCCGTGGTGGATAGGACGGCTTCGAGGTCAAAGTCTGGATGCCAGACGGCGGGGACACTGGCGGGCGTGCCGGTCCATCCAGCGGCCAGGGCGATAGCCTCGCGCAGTACATAGCTGAAGAGGCCGTTATCTGGCCCGATAAAGCGACCCTGGCCTGTCATCAGCAGCAAGGCGCGCCGGGCAGTACCCACGCCAGGATCAATGACGGCTACATGGATAGTCCGGGGCGGGAAGTAGCGGTAGGCGCGATAGAGGACGAATGCGCCCGCCGCGATGCCTTGCGGGGGGATTTCATGGCTCAGGTCTATGATCTGTGCGTGCGTGGCGCGGCTGAGGATAACGCCCTTCATCGTGCCAACGTAGCCATCGGCCTGCCCGAAGTCGGTTGTCAGGGTAATCAGCGGCGCTGACATCTCGCTGTTCTTCGCTTTCCTCTGGTCATGAACCTATTGATCGCTCTGGCGCAAGGCATTCAGAATGGAGTCATAGGGCATCTGGCTGCCCTCTTGAAAGGCCGCCTCATAGCGTTCTGGCCCCAACTCCTGCTTCGCTTTGGAGAGATGGCGCTCCATCAGTATAGCCCGCAGAGTGGAGTCCTGGGAATTGGCGAGGCGGCGCACCTGATCGGCCTGGCCCCAGAGCCGGGCGGCTTCTTCCAGGCGGCCAGCGACACAGGCCCCCGTTGCCAGCCCTTCCAGCAGGCGGGCCAGCCCTCGCCGCGAATTGGTGCGCAGGATGAGCGGGATGGCCTCAAGGAACAACTGTTTCGCCTCCTCTTCGTGCCCCAATTCCCGCTCGGCGTTGCCCAGATTGCACAGCGAAAAGGCCACGCCATCAACATCGCCGAATTCGCGCCGCGCCTTCAGGCTGGCGCGATGATATTCCGCTGCCTGGGCGAATTCTCCATGCTCGAAAGCGTCATGTCCCAGGTGGGAAAGGAGTGTTGCGCTCCCAGCCCGACTGCCAATCCGCTTGCCCAGGCGCTGCGCCTCTTGCAGCATGGCAATAGCGCGCGGCCTGTCCGTCGCTTTGAGGATGGTACCCAGATCATTGAGGCTGCGCGCCATCTGTTCGAGATCACCGAGCTGGCGTGACAGCGCCAGCGCCTCTTCATAGCAGACGACCGCTTGCTTCGATTGCTCCTGATACAGAAAGGTTGCGCCCAGCAGGTTGAGCGCGAACGCTATCCCCTGAGTGTCTTCCAGGGCGCGGAAGAGCGCAAGGCTCTCTCGTAAGTGGTCTTCAGCTTCTTGATAGTAGCTCTGATCCATTTTGACTCTACCGATCAGGCACAGGGCAAAGGCGGTCCCTGGAGTGCTTTGCAGCGCGCGGCACAGGTCCAGCCCTTGTTCGCAAAATGCCTGCGATTCCTCATAAGCCCCCTGACGATAGGCGAGATCACCGATACAGAGCAGGGCGCGGGCAACTTCGGGAGCGAGCGCGCTCTGCTCTGTAGCCTGGGGAAGAAAGACCTCTAGCCAGCGCCGCCCTTCGGAGAGGAAGCCGCGCAATGTCCAGTAGCGAGTGAGCGCCGCCGCCAGACGCAAACCCTGTTTGATCTGCGCGTTCTCTAAGAACCACTGAAGCGCAGTGCGGATATGAGGCAGTTCGCGGTCCAGCGTGCGCAGCCAGTGTTCTTGCTGAGGGCTGGGAATGCCGCGCTCGGCTTCCTTTGCCAGCGCGCGATAATAGGCAGCGAAACGCGCTTGCATCTGTTCGGCTTCTCCCTGGGCGTATAATCGCTCGACCCCGTAGGCGCGGAGCAGTTCCAGGCAAGTGAAGCGGAGTGTTTCTGTGTCACGTTCGTCGCGCAGGGCCAGGCTCTTATCAACCAGTGAAGCCAGCGACGCGAGCATAGTCTGCTCGTCGCGCTCAGAAACGGAGCAAAGGGCAGCCAATGTGGCGCTGCTCTCGAAGAGGCAAAGTGTGTGAAAGACCTGCTGCTCCTGTGAATCCAGCAGGTCGTAGCTCCACTGGATAGCGGCGCGTGCCGATTGCTGGCGGTCAGGCAGGTCTTGGATGGGGCTGCTGAGCATATCCAGCGGGGAATCGTCCTGCGGGCCGATAAGGCGCTGCAACATGGCCTGGGGCGAGAAGATGTTGAGCCTGGCCGCCGCCAGTTCTATCGCCAGCGGCAGGCCATCTAGACGCTGGCAAAGCCGGGCGATAACCTGGGCGTCCTCCTGGGTGCGCAGGGCAAAATCCGGCGTGATGGCCTGGGCGCGCTGGCAAAAGAGGACCACCGCCGGATAGGAGGCTACTTCAGGAAGCGTCGGCAGATCGGTAGGATTAGGAAAGGCCAGTGGGGCCAGCGGGAAGCGGTGTTCGCCGCGCACGCGCAGGGCAGCGCGGCTCGTGACGAGCGCCTTGAGGAGCGGGCAGCGCGCCAGGAGTCTGCTGATACTGGCGCCAGCGGGCAGTATTTGCTCCAGATTGTCCAGTACGAGCAACATCTGGCGTTCACCGATGGCGGCGGCCAACGTTTCTTCGAGCGGTGTGGCTCCGCGTTCGGGTACGCCTAGATGCCGGGCGATGGCCGGAATCAGCAGCGCCGGATCACGCAGCGCCGCCAGTTCAATGAAGCAGACCCCATCGGGGAAGTCTTCCTGAACGGTCAGGGCAACCTGCATTGTCAGACGTGTTTTGCCCACGCCCGCCGAACCCATGAGCGTCAGCAGGCGCGTGCGCTCTTGCTGAAGCAGCCGAACCAGCGCGGCTTCTTCGCGCTCGCGGCCAATCAGCGAGGTCAGCGGTGGCAAGAGGTCTAATAAGCCGCTTACCCTGGCTGTGGCGGCTGTCCCCCGGCCCCTGGCCGCTTCAAGAAAGCTGGCGCGTTCTTGCGTCGAAAGCTGCAAGGCGTCGGCCAGCAAAGCGATGGTGTCTTTGTGCGGGCTGCGGCTGACTCCGCGCTCCAGATCGGTGACGGAGCGCACGCTGATGCGGGCGGATGCCGCCAGTTCTTGCTGGGTGAGTCCGCGCTGCGTGCGATAGCGTCTGAGCGTCTGCGCAAAAGAAGCCATCGGCTGCTCTTCTCCTCTTTCTTGCCTCAGAAGGGGTAAGCAGGAAAATCGCTCTTTCTGCCAGTGATTCTGCGAGTAGTTCTGCCAGTCAGAGCTTTTATCTGGCTGAGGTTTCCCTCATAGTAGATATGGCGTCGGGAGGATATGTTCACGGGCCAATACAAGCGAACGAGCAGACTAAGATGTTCATTGGATGAGGGGAACTGACCATGCGACCATTCATGTATCCCATTGTAGCAAACCGTTGCAAGCTACCACTTCTGGTTGAGCTGCTGACCCTGTGCGGTTTCCTGGCCGCTTGCAGTCTGGGAACTGCTGCGGGAACGTCGAACACGAATGGCGATCATTGAAGTCTTTACGCACCGCAGATCGCAGGAGGATCAACCATGCTATCAATACGTGTCAAGCATCTCGCATGCCTTCTCTTCGGACTTTTTTTACTTGCGTCGTGCGCCAGTTCTGTCAGCCAGGGAGGAGAAGGGTCTCAGACAGCTACTCCTTCAGGAGCGCCTCCCACACCTACCGCGACGGTAGACCCCTCCAATGTCAGCCAGTTGCTGGCTCTCTCGCATGAAAGAGGGCCACAGGATGTTACGTATACGCTGAGCGAAATGGTCCAATCACCTCAAGGCAGTGCTGTTGGTAGCGGAAAGGCTGTGTTCACGCGCTCTCCGCACCGTTTCTTGCTCGACGTGCAGTTTAGCAGTGTGCCATCATTATCACGCCATCAAATCTACGATTATACAACCAAGAAGATCACCACCACCCGGAATGGAGCCACACAATCGAACACTTCCAACATCGAACCCTATTATGAGCTGCACAATGGCAAATATCTAGGCAAAGAGACAGTGAATGGGGAGACGACCTATCATGTTTCGGGAATCCTTCACCAGGATAACCTTGCGGTTCCTACGGAACTCTGGATACGAGCGTCAGACCTGTATGTAGTCAAGACTACACAACACGTCCAGGCGCAGGGAATAACCGATGATATTGCTTATACCGATCCAGTTTTTAATGCGGGCGCCACGATTCCGGCGCCATAAGGATGGTCCTGCCTTCCTTTCGGAAATCCAGATCGCAAAGTACGCGCTCGTATCTTTGGGTTGACAGCCAGGGTTGACGTTCATCTAGAGAGAGGGGAGTGCTCCCATGCAGCAAGCAACACTCTGTACTCGTTGCAGCCAGCCTGTCCCGACAGGGGCGGGGTTTTGTCCAAACTGTGGCGCTCTCATGCAGGCGCCCTCTCAGAGTAAGGCTGCGCAGATGGCCGCGAACGCGCCTACACAGATGGCCTCGATGCCTCCAGCGTCAGCGGGCGATAACGCGCCAACCCAACTGGCGCCGCCTCCGCCCCCGCCTCCACCGCTTGTAGGCTCAACGCCACCCTATAGCCAGTATAATGGGCCAGCAGTGAACCAGGGAGCGCCAGGGGCGTATCCTTCGGGGCCGAGCCAGCCGTCGTATCTGCCGCCCCCGCCGGGGTATGCCTCTGGCCCGCCGCCGGTCATGACGCCAGGGGGCGGTGTTGCTCCCTGGGCCAAGCCACAGAAGGGGCGCGGCAAGCGGATGGTTCTAACCGTTCTGCTTATCATTCTGCTACTTGGCGGGGCGCTGGGCGCCGGGGCTTTTTTCCTGCTGCATAAATCCGCGCCAGCGAGCCACCCTGTCGCTGGCAGCACCCCTGGGGCAGCCTCTACGCCTGGCGCGGGCAATACGCCTGGGAGCAGCGCGGCTACCCAGACGCTTGATAACATTAACCGCACAGGTATCTATGCTGGGGTGATGTTTACTGTCGTGAGCGCGACTGAGGCTCAGCAGATGCCTGACTTCCAGAACTTTAATCCTGACCAGGATACTATTCTCAGGATTGTGGTCAACGTGGATTATGAGTCGTCCAGGCATGGCGGATTCCTGGTCACTGGACGAGTCATGGGTCCAGATGGACGCCTGATTGATGTTGGGCTGGGGCATGGCATCCCCAAGGATGAAGTTCCTGGGGAGTTTGGCGAACCCCTCAAAGCCACTGACGCTTTCTACTTCGAGGTACCCAAGGCCGTCAAGATCACGGATTGGACCCTGGTGATCGGCGAGACGAGCGAAGTGCTGGTGAACATCCCGCTGGGCGGGGACTATGACCCCACCCTCTATCAGGAGATTCCGCATACCATGGGGTTGAACCAGCCGATCAAGTATGACAATGGGAACATTACCGGGGTGATTACGAAGATTGTCACCGTGACCTGGAACCCCTGCGGGTGCCAGGCGCAAAAGGGGACGCGCTTCCTGCGGGTCTACTTCCATGTGACCAATAATACCGCCGCCCCAGTTCTTGTGGGGGATGGCGACTGGGCGCAATATCTGCTGATCTACCCCAACGGAGATCGCAAGCGGGCGGATACGCAGTTCAACGCGCCGATTGGGGTGATGGTGGCAGGAGCGGAGAGTAAGGATGTGGGTTTCGATTCCTGGGTGATTCCATCCGATCCGGCTCCCTATACGATAGTCTTTCTCAATCCTGATCTCTCGAAAGCTGGACAGGTGGATTTTGGGACTCTCTAGCGCGGATTCGGGATAAAGTGGGCCATCTGCCTAACGATCTGGCCTAATGCCAGGCTGGCGGCCTGTGGAGGACCACCAGCCGCTGGAGATGTCGCTGAGCTGATCAAGGTTGGCGCGCAGCAAACGCGCCCAGGCCAGATAGCCAGCGGCGACATCTTCCAGCGTTACTTCTTTGCGTAGCTGGCCCACGACCCGGCAGGAGGCCACGACGCGCACGAAGCCGCGCACATCCCCGACGGTGAGCAAAGCGTGTTCCTGGTCGGCAAGGGGTTGTCTTTCTTGTAGCCATGCTGATACTGCCTGAACAAGCTGCTCTGGAGCCGCAGCGCGCTCTGGCGCGGGCAGGCGTGCTAGCTGCTCCAGAAATGGGGCAGGTGGTGGTTTCAGAATCACCGTTGGCAATTCGCGGAATCGCTCAGACCCCCAGACCAGCCGGAGCGCAATCACCGATACTGGATGCGGCGCTCTGAGAGGCGGCTGCTGGACCGCATCATCTGCTGCACCTGCTCCCGCCTGGACGGTTCGCGCGAAGCAGGCCCAATCACTTTGATCAACGGCCAGCGACCTATCCCGCCGCTGATTCAGGGCTGCTTCGATGCTCTCCAATCCGGGCAGTGCCGCGCTGAACCAGGCAGTAACGGGTGGCGTGCGCGGCCACGCCAGTGTTCCGCGCTCCAGATCGCGGGCCATTTGGGCCAATTCACGGGCCATGACTCGCACCGACGGATGCGCAAAACGTTCAGCCAGGGCATCAAGCGATGATGTTTCACTAGCCATCTTGGCTCACTTTCCCCTTTTCGTTCCTTTTCCCCAATTATATGTCACTGCCGCTCATCACGGGGAGCAGTGTCGGGGGAACGTATCCTGCGGCATAGCAGCGTGAGGCGCTGCGTAGACAGGAACAAAGCGAGCAAAGGGGGTCTTTTATGCTGAGCGGTTTCTTGCAGTACCTGGCGTATGCGATTGTGTCTGCTCTGCTAGGTCTGCTTTCGATCACTGATATGTTGGGGGTTGATGCGGCGAGTGCTGCCTCGTCACAGTTCAAGCAGTTATTGAATGCTGAGCCGGAGCTGACGGCGGGTCTGGCAATGGCTGCCCGGTAGTTATGATGGCGCGCTGTTCAGGGCTGTTTACGCCCGTCTCGGCTAGCAGCGGAATAGAGGAGGGTTCTAGAGGAAGCGTCAGAGTGACACGCGTGGATAGCCCTGCTGGACCGCTCTCTGCGGTGAGTGTGCCGCCGATAATGGTCATCATAGTGCTGTGCAGCGCCAGCCCCTGGCCGCTGCTGTTGACGAGTGGATCGGCTGTATCCAGCCCTACGCCATCGTCCTCAATCATTATCTGGAGGCCATCAGCCAGGGCAACCGAGAGCTTCAGGTGCAAAGCGCGGCTGTGTTCTCCGTTGCGTCCATAGCGGGCCGCGTTGCGGATGGCCTCGCGGGCAGCGGAGAAGAGGACTTCGGCAGCGAGAGCGGAAATGTATTGCAGATTGTGCGCTGCCTGCGGGTCGATCTGCCAGGTGACGCTATCAAAGGCTGCGGCAAGTTCGGTATCAATGACCTGGCGAAGCGCGCCGATCAGGCCCAGGCGAGCGACTTCGCGGGTGGTTGTGATAGGCATGGCGCGCAGGAGATTGGCAATCTGATGATGTGTCTCTCCAAGCAGCTTGACGACTTCAGCCGTTGTTTCGGGGGCGCCTGCCTGTGGGCTGCTGAGCCGGAGCATAGCGGTGTGCAGGTGCGCCAATACGTCATCATGCAGCACCCTTCTGGTGCGCTGGTCGAGAATCTGGCTTTCGGCCAGCCGTTCGCGCTGCAAGGCCATCAGTCTGCGGGACATTTCGGCGCTGGCCTGCGTGTCAATTAAACGCTCGCCGGTGGCGCGGGCAATCTCCATCTCTTCTTGGGTATAAAGGCGGCCATCGCGCCTGTTCCCCAGCAGCAGTACGCCGATCAAGCCGCGTTCACTCCAGAGGGGAGCAGCCCAGACAGCGCCGCCATATTGGTTGGGATCAAGGGGAATGCAGATGTCCTGGGGAGCGTGAAAGCGGGTTGTGATGCTGGCGAGTGTTCGCAGCGCAAGCGAGGTGTTGGCAGGGTATGTAAGGATCACCCCACCAGACGGCGCAAGCGGTCCGACGGCGGCGAGATAGGCGACCTGGGTACCCAGTACGCCTTCACAGAGCGCCTTGAAGGGAGTGGCGACATCAACTTCAGGAGAGATGGTTGGCTTGAGGAGATGTTCGTAGAGTCGCTGGCTGGCGACAAACGGGCGCAGCCGCTCCATGCCGCGCTCGTGTTCGGCGTAGGAACGCCAGCTTAACAGGCCGTAAAAGGCGGTCATGATGAGGGTTGCCAGCACAAGAGGATACATAGGATTGATCGCCAGAACCAGGCTTCCAGCGACTGCTGCGCCGTAGCCTGCTGCCAGAATCAGGCTGTTGCGCCAGTGACGCGCTAGGCCACCGCGCGGCAGGACTTTGCCGGTAAAGATTTCATAAGCAACCATGCCTTGCCCAGCCAGGATCACTGCTGCGGCGATCAAGGTGGAAATGAGTATATCAAACGCCATGAGCAGTTGCTGAGTGGCTGGCGCGGTAAAGATGATCTGCCGTGACTCCAGGCCCTCAATCAGCCAGGTGGCAATACCGCCAACGCCAAGGCTGACGGCAAGCAGGACATACGATGCACCGCTGAGCCAGGGGAGCGCGCGGCGCTGCGCCAGGGCGCCCATGAAACGTTCGGAGCCTGCTGGATGGTGGAGAGCGAAGAGCGCGAGGGCAAAACACAGGACGCTGTAGATGGGATAGATGAGCATGACTAGCGGGACACCAGCGATAGAGAAAACGCTTTGCGGACTGCCCTCGGTCAGTTCTTCGTAGCTGGGCAGATTATGTGGGAAAAGCAGCAGCGCCAACGCTACGCAGCCTAGCGCACTGACCAGCAAGAGCCAGACACGATGGCCTCCCGCGCGCAGCACGCCGGTATAGCCGACGATGACCAGATACCAGAGGTATGGCGAGAAAATAAAAGGGAGCCAGATCAGCCGCCACCAGAAGGAGACCTGTGTATCCAGAGTGTCGAAGATGCGTCCCACGACAGTTGAATGCGCGGCGAAAAAAGCACCACCGATGAGCAGGCCGCCGGAGGCTACCCAGGTTCCCCAGCGGCGCCGTTCTGCATTGAGCAGGACGGTTAGCCCCAGCCATAGCAAGGTGATGGTATTAAAAAAAGAGACTGTTCGGAAGGCCCAGTTGAGGAAATAATAGAGGAACATGCTGTCACTCTTTTCCGAGGTCGTAAGGTATCCATTGGCCGCGTGTGTCAAGAATATGGGGCGCGCCCTGCTCATCCCAGTGGATGAGCCGCCCTTCGCGGATAATCAGGATAGCGCGCACCCGCGCCACTTTCTCATCGGTGGTACTTTCGTTGAGCCCCCAGGCCGTGTAGATTTGTCCGTTCGTTCGGCTGATAGTCCGTTTATCACGAAAACCCAGCCGCGCGGCGATATGTTCGTTGCTCATGCCTTGCGCCAGGAGGCGGGCAACCACCTGCTCATTCGGTTCTAGCAGGGCCATTGGCGATTCCTCGTCTTTCTGGCGCACTTCCTGAACGCGCGACTCAATCTCCGGGTCAATGAAGCTGCGCCCGGCGACGGCGTCTCGCAGCAAAGGTATGATCATCTGCGGCAGGAGGTAGTTGGATTTGCGCACGTAGGCATAGTGGCTGAGGATGCCAGAGCGGCGAAAGGCGCGATAATAGACGTCATCGTCCTGAATGGAATAGAAGACGACGGGCAAGCGCGGAAACTCGCGCCGGATGGCAATAGCAGCCTCAATACCGTTCATCTCGCCTGCCAACTGCACGTCCATCAGGATGACATCAGGCGGATCGGCCAGGCAGAGCGCCAGGGCTTCTTCGCTGCTGCCGCACGAAGCTCCGACGCGCACCGATCTGGTGTCTTCCAGCCCTCTACCCAGTGCAGGGCGCAGGTTTTCGTTATCTTCGACCAACAGCAGGTTCAGCATGGCTTTCTCGACGATGGGCTATAAAGCAGATTGATATGGACCTGCTATACAGCTACCAGAGGCGCTACATTCTGTCAAGCACCCGCGTGCGCGCCACCAGCTTTTTATAGGGGAGCGCCTTCGGGCATCTCATCGGCGCTGGCGTGCTCATCTATCCAGGGCTGGGGTAACTGATGTGGCCGCTTGCTGTGAACAGCGACAGGAAGCGAACCGCGATGAGAACGCTCGCGGTTCCTGAACAACGCCCGCAGGGTGGCGAGCAGCGCCACCGTAAGGCTGAGGCCCGCCATCAAATAGAGAACTACCACAATGCCGAGCAGGTCGGCCACTGCTCCCATAAAGAGGAGGACTGGGATAGAACCGCCATTGAAGAGGGCTTGATAGAGCGCCAGCACACGCCCACGCATCTCGTCGGGCGAGCGTTCCTGCATTTCTGCCTGCGCGGGGACAATGATGAAATCCAGACTGAAGCCAACGAGTGTAGTGAGGGCTGCTACGATGAGCAGGAAGGTGGGTTCTGTCCACCAATCGTCTGGAGCGGCCAGTTGTGCAATGTGCTGGGCCACCGGGAGCAGCCCTATACCTACCGCCATGCCAATCATTCCGACGATGATGGTTCGCATCTGACCCAGGTGAGAAACTACGACAGGAATGAGCAGCGAACCCACGACGATGCCAATGCCAGCCGGCGTGAAGATGAGGGCAGTATCTTTGCTGGGCAGGTTCAAGAAGCGTTCCACGAAGATCGTTGCCAGTCCGGCAATGGTCATCATCATCAGGCTGCCAAAGCAGGCTTGCAGAAGCGAATCGGACAAGATGCCATCTTTTCGGACGAGCTGCCAACCATCGCGTAAATCTGTGCGTAGCTGCTGCCAGTTTGGGATGGTTGGTTCGACATTGCTTGCCAGCGCCTGCCCTGAAAGCGGAG
This sequence comes from Ktedonobacterales bacterium, assembly GCA_036557285.1. NCBI lineage: Bacteria > Bacillati > Chloroflexota > Ktedonobacteria > Ktedonobacterales > Ktedonobacterales bacterium. The sequence goes on along the minus strand of DATBHW010000016.1, from coordinate 27,466 downwards.
GATCGTGCAGCCGGTCTTCATCTGCTACTCTGCTTGCCAGCACTTCTGCGGAACGCGGGGCTGGTCGGCGGCCCCTGGGCAGACTGTGGATGAGAACGGCAGCCAGAAGATAGAGGAGGGTAATCAGGACAAAGAGTGTTTCAATGGGCAGAAGAGTCAGTTGATGCTGGCCTCCCAGCGGGATGATGATGGTTGGTAGAAGACTCAGCATGAGCGGCCCAAGCACCAGCAAACCTACCGCCTGGCTGACGTTCAGCGTCAGGTTATAGAGCGAGAGGGCGGGCAGCAGTTCTTCTTCATTGACGAGCGTGGGGATCAGCGCGCCCTCTGCCGGGGTAAAGAACAGGCCAACCAACGAAAATAACAGAGCCAGGAGATAGATCGAGTAAAATGCATGGGGAGTGGCGAGTAATGCCAGGACAAAGAGCGCAGTCGCCAGGGCGCGCAGGGCGTTGCTGACCCAGAGGACATTGCGGCGATCCATGCGATCTACCAGCGCCCCTGCCGGAGCACCAAGCAGGAATGGGGGCAAGGTCAGCGCAATCAGGACCAGCCCGACCAGGGTGGCCGAGCCGGTTTCATCGGTCATACGCACAATCATGCCATAACTGGCAGCCGATTGCACGCTAAGATAGATGACTTGAGCCAGCCAGAGTCGTAACATGGCCGAATGCCGCAGTACCCCTAAGACGGCCAGACCTTTTGGGGGAGGATTTCTGCGCTGCTCCTTCTGTTCGGGGGCTGGCTCTGCTTGCAACATACTTTTTCTCCCGCCGGGTTCCACAGAGGGCCATCGGGCGTTCTCGAAGAGGCTGTGTGTTTTCACAACCTTTCTGCCAGAGCCAGGCCATCGGGGGAAATCGGCATCTAAGATGCGTAACGTTTAGTGGTTTTACGTATGGAATAGGGTCCGGGTTATGCAGGGGATACAGCAAAACCTTGGCAGCCTCCTGCACCCGTATGCCAATGTGCAGGTATAGTATACCCTATCTAGAAAGCTCTATGGTAGCTCTCCTGCAAGCCTGCTCTGGCGGCGCTGGCGCCTACCTGGGAAAGCCAGACGAGAAGGGCATCTGGGGCAAGCCATCAAGTAGAAGCCAGGAGGTGAGATCATGGCTCAGGACACATCATTGGTACTGTTGGTTGGTGAAAAACTTGCGGCTTTCGAGCGGCTGCAACCGGAGTTTGAGGCCAGTTTTCAGTATGTTCAGGAGGTGCAGGGGCAGCGGCGCTTCTCGGCTTTTTCGGTTGCTGACTCGGTGCGCTATTTACATGCCCTGTGGGTGTGCGAGCGCAAAGATCGCCTGCTCAGTATACCCAGGACAGCAGAACGTTACGAGGGGCGGCGGTGCCTGGAACTTTTGCGCGACTGGCAGGCAGGAGAAACCGCCGGGGTTGTGGATTTTCTTCAGCACAGGCTGGATACGCTGCCCTTTGGGGATATTACGCGCCAGTTGGAGATAATCCAGCAGCAGGAAAGCGCCAGTCCGCTGGCGAAACGTCTGGCGCATGGTCGGCTGGTCCTGCTCAATCGAGGTATGAATCTGCTTCGGGCGCTTGAGCCGCTCTTTACGCTGTCGAGGAAAGCGCTGCTTGAAGAGGCGCAAGCTGCCTGCGCTCACTATGGGCATCGGCCCGACCAGATTACAGAGCAATTGGCCGCGCTCGATACAACCATCTCTATGTATGTCCCCCATCCTGCGCTGGCTCAGCGCAATATGCGTATTATGGACCGGCTGGGGGTCCGCCTCAGCGGCGACACCGCCGATCAGCCAGGGCGACGCTCCTGGCAGGTGGCTAAATCGGCGCTTCCAGCCAGCCCCTTTGCCGAGCAGATCATCGGCGGCTATGTGGATATGACCTCGGCGCGCCATAACAACCTGACTGACTATCGTTTCTTTTATCAGTCAGCGCCTCTGGTTGGCGCCGCCAATGCTGGCAAGTGAATCGGCTAGTTGCTCAGTCCAGGTATCCATAAGCGGGCAGGGTAAGGAACTCGACAAACTGGTCTGACGTGGTGATGCGGTCAAAGAGTTCGCTCGCCAACTGGTAATGGCGGGCGGCGTAGCCCTCAGCGCCGACGATGGATGTGATCTTTTCCATCTCTTCGGCCAGCATCTGGCGGAAGAGATCAATGGTCACTTTGCGGCCATCGTTCAGGACGCCTTTAGGGTGACGAATCCATTGCCAGACCTGCGCCCTGGAGATTTCGGCGGTTGCGGCGTCTTCCATCAGGTTATAGAGCGGCACGCAGCCCAGGCCACCAAGCCAGGCTTCCAGATACTGGACGCCGACGCTGATATTGGTGCGCAGCCCCTTCTCGGTGATTGGCCCTTCGGGAACGACTAGCAGATCAGCGGCGCTGACCTGCACATCCTCGCGCTTGCGGTCAATCTGGTTGGGCTGTGGCATGGCGGCATCGAACGCCTCCATTGCCGTAGCGACCAGGCCAGGATGCGCTACCCAGGTGCCATCGTGTCCGTCATTGGCTTCGCGCACTTTATCGGCCCGAACCTTCTCCATTGCTTCTTCATTGGCTTTGGGGTCGTTTTTAATGGGAATCTGTGCCGCCATGCCGCCCATCGCGTGCGCGCTGCGGCGGTGGCAGGTCTGGATGAGCAGCAGCGAATACGAGCGCATGAAATGCGTGGTCATCGTCACCAGGGCGCGGTCCGGCAGCACAAAGTTGGGGTCGCTGCGGCGCTTTTTGATGGCGCTGAAGATGTAGTCCCAGCGGCCACAATTCAGCCCGGCGGAATGGTTGCGCAGTTCGTACAAAATCTCGTCCATCTCGAAGGCGGCCAGGATGGTTTCGATGAGAACGGTGGCTTTGATGGTTCCCTGCGGGACGCTAAGTTGGTCCTGCGCTAGGACAAAGACATCGTTCCAGAGGCGCGCCTCCAGGTGGCTTTCCATCTTGGGCAGATAATAATAGGGGCCGGTCCCTTTTTCGAGCAGGGTTTTGGCGTTGTGGAAGAAGGCCAGCCCAAAATCAAAGAGGCTGGCGGAAACCGACTTGCCGTCGATCAACATATGCTTTTCGAGCAAATGCCAGCCGCGCGGGCGGACCATCAGGGTAGCGATCTTCTCCTGTAGCTGATACGTCTTGCCCTCCGGGCTGATGTAGCTGATTGTGCGGCTGACAGCATCACGCAGATTGATCTGGCCCTCGATGGTTGCCGCCCAGGTGGGCGCGTGGGCGTCCTCGAAGTCGGCCATGAAGACTTTGGCGCCGGAGTTCAGGGCGTTAATCATCATCTTGCGCTCAACCGGTCCGGTGATCTCGACACGGCGGTCTTGCAGATCAGGGGGGGTGGGAGCAATCGTCCACGCGCCGCTGCGAATCGTGGCGGTTTCGGGCAGGAAATCGGGGAGCTGGCCCGCGTCAATTCTGGCCTGGCGCTCTGTGCGCGCTTGCAGCAGGGCTTCGCGCCGCGCTCCAAACTCGCGGGCGAGCATCGCCACAAACCCCAGCCCATCGGGGGTCAGTATCTCTGCAAAGGCTGGTGAGACGGGGCCAGTAATCTCCACTCCATCAATGGAGCGGTGAAGATGCGCAGATGTCGTCATCGTTTGCTTCTTTCTGCCAGAAGGCTCTTCTCAGAGACAGGAGAATACCGGAGCGATTTCGCTCCGGTATCATTATAGAATATGTGGCCGGTCATTGGCTTATGCGTGGAATTGGGCCAGTTCGGTTGAGCCGGTCAAAGCCAGGGTAGAGGCTTCGCCACCGGAAATGGCGAGCGCGACCTCATCGAAGTAGCCGGTGCCCACCTCGCGCTGATGGCGGGTTGCGCTGTAGCCATCGGCTTCGCGGCCAAACTCGGCCTGTTGCAGTTCGGAGTACGCCTCCATGCCGCGCGCGCGGTATTCGCTTGCCAGATCGAACATGCTGTAGTTGAGGGCGTGGAAGCCCGCCAGCGTGACGAACTGGAACTTGTAGCCCATCTCTCCAAGCTGCTGCTGGAAGGTGGCGATGGTGCGCGCGTCCAACTTTTTCTTCCAGTTGAAGGAGGGGGAGCAGTTATAGGCGAGGAGCTTGCCGGGGAACTGCTCGTGAATGGCGGCAGCGAAACGGCAGGCCTCATCAATATTCGGCTCGGAGGTTTCGCACCAGATCAGGTCGCAGTAGGGAGCGTAGGCAAGACCCCTGGCTATGGCGGTATCCAGCCCGGCGCGTATGCGGAAGAAGCCTTCGGAAGTGCGCTCCCCGGTGAGGAAACGATGGTCACGGGAGTCAATGTCGCTGGTAATCAGGTGCGCGCCGTTGGCGTCGGTGCGGGCGATAATGAGTGTGGACACGCCCATCACGTCGGCGGCCAGCCGCGCGGAGACCAGATGCTTGATGGCGGTTGCAGTGGGTACCAGGACTTTGCCGCCCATATGGCCGCACTTTTTCTCGGAGGCAAGTTGGTCCTCAAAATGGACGCCAGCGGCTCCGGCCTCGATCATGGCTTTCATTAGCTCAAACACGTTCAAGGGACCGCCAAAGCCTGCTTCGGCGTCGGCGACAATCGGCGCAAACCAGTGGATGCCGTTCTTGCCTTCGGCATGATGAATCTGGTCGGCGCGCTGCAACGCCTGATTGATGCGACGCACGACCTGTGGAACGCTGTTAGCGGGGTAGAGGCTCTGGTCGGGGTACATGTGTCCGGCAAGGTTGGCGTCAGCCGCTACCTGCCAGCCGCTCAAGTAAATGGCTTGCAAGCCTGCTTTCACCTGCTGCATGGCCTGATTGCCAGTCAGCGCCCCCAGGGCGGCAATATACGGCTCCGTATGCAGAAGCTCCCACAGGCGTTTTGCGCCCAGGCGAGCCAGCGTATATTCGATGTGGATGGAACCACGCAGGCGCACTACGTCCTCCGCAGCATAAGGTCGAATGATGCCCGCCCAGCGCGGGTCTTCTTTCCATGTGGTAGCCAGTTCGGCAAGGTATTGGGTCATCGGGTATCTGGTCCTTTCTGGCGATTTTGCTCGTTCATCTGCCTGACACTGGCCCGCTAGCGCCCAAAGCAGCGGGCACAAAACGTTGTTATTAGAGTCATAACAGGGTTTTCCTATAAAATCCAGTCTCTGTTACTTATCGAATCAATAAATATTTCCTTATCTCCACGAGGCGCGGCGATGTATCTGCCTCAAGATCGTATGCTTATGAAGCCTGATGTTGATTGGCCTGAGGTAGCCGCATCTATTGTTTCGCTTTTTTACCAGGAGCCTGCCGCTGCCATTATAATCGTTCATATAAGTTTTTTATCCATTTGATAATCTATAGCTTATAGATGAAAGCTCTGGTGTGTATTCGGTATAATTTTCCATATCACTTTTTTGTCAAGGGATAAGGGGAACTAAATGCTTATTAATCTGCACCAACTACGCATTTTTCAGGCGGTGGCGCAGCAGCGCAGCTATTCGCGGGCAGCGGAAGTGCTGTTTCTCAGTCAGCCAGGGGTCTCTTTGCAGGTCAAGGCGCTGGAGCGCAGTGTTGGCCTGCCGCTCTTCGAGAAAGTTGGCCGAACGCTGCGGCTGACCGAGGCTGGCAATGAACTCCTGAGTTATAGCGAGCGCATTTTTGCGCTGATGGATGAGACACAGCTTGTGCTGGAAGAGCTAAGCGGCGCGCGACGTGGGACGGTGAAGGTTGCGGCCAGCACGACGGCGGGCATTTATATTGTCCCCGCAGTGCTGGGGGCCTTTCATCGTCAGAACCCTGATGTGAAGCTGACGCTGGATGTGGTCAATCGCTTTACGGTGCAAGAGCGGCTGCTGAATGACGAGGTGGATATGGCTGTTATGGGGTTGATTGAGGATACCCATGATCTGGATGTCGCTGAGTTCGTACCCAATGAACTGGTGGTGATTGCTTCGCCGCGCCATCGCCTGGCGGGCATGAAGAATATCCCCCTTGAGGAACTGAGCAAGGAGGTTTTCCTGCTCCGCGAGGCAGGATCGGGAACCAGAACCGATGTGGAGCATCATTTTCTGGGAAAGGGCGCGCCGGTTCATGTGGGGATGGAACTACGCAGCAGCGGCGCAATCAAACAAGCAGTAACGGCTGACCTGGGCATTTCGGTCATGCCGCTGCGCGCGCTGGAGCTAGAGTTGATCGTCGGGCGGCTGGTGATTCTGGATGTGGTGGGCTTCCCGGTCCATCGCCATTGGTCGCTGGTGCGGCGGCGCGGCAGGCATCTTTCCGCTGCGGCCCTGGCGCTGTGGAATTTCTTATTGATGTACCGCGATGAGGCGGTGCGGGTGGCGCGGTTTTCCCACTGAGGAAGGGAAGCTGGAAGCGCCACGCGATACAATGCCGACACAATACAAGGAGCAATTTGTTTGAGGAGGACCACTTGAGGATACGAACGCATCCTCTGATCTACGAGATCAATACCTGGGCCTGGCTGACTGCCCTGAGTCGCCGCTATAGTCGGCCAATTACACTGGAATCTATTCCAACGGAAGTCTATGACGCGCTGGCGGCGTGGGGGTTTGACGCTATCTGGTTGATGGGTGTCTGGGAGCGAAGTCCGGCGGCGCGCGATCTGGCCCGACGCCCCCAAACGCTCGATGAATACCGCCGCGCGCTGCCTGACCTCAAACCAGAGGATGTGGTGGGATCACCCTACGCCGTTCATCGCTATGTGGTTGATGACTATCTAGGGGGGGCAAGTGGTCTGGCGCGCTGTCGGAAGGAGCTTGCCCGGCGGGGCTTGCGCTTGTTGTTGGATTATGTACCCAACCACGTCGCCTTTGACCATCCCTGGCTGACGACACACCCGAACGCCATTATTCACGGAGACACAAAGGCGCTGGCCGCCGATCCGGTGACGTTTTTTCAGGGGCCGCTCGGTGATGTTGTGGCTCATGGGCGCGATCCTTATTTTCCCGCCTGGAGCGATACCGCGCAGATCAACGCCTTTGCCTCTTCTGCTCGTAACCTGGCTCGCAGCGCGCTTGAGACGCTTGCCAATCAGTGCGATGGGGTGCGCTGTGATATGGCAATGCTGCTCTTGAATCGTGTGTTTGGCACTACCTGGGGCGCTGCTGCCGGGCCAATACCAGAGACCGAGTTCTGGGCCGAGATCATTCCTGTTATCAAGGCAACTCATCCCGACTTTACTTTTCTAGCTGAGGCGTACTGGGAGACTGAGCCTGAATTGCAGGCGCTCGGCTTTGATTACACTTATGATAAGGGTTTGTATGATCGGCTGCTTGAAGGCGACGTAGAAGGTCTGCGTGTGGCGCTGGGCAGACCTCTGGACCTTCAAGCGCGGATGGCGCATTTTGTCGAGAACCATGATGAGGCGCGCGCGGTGGTGGCGTTTGGCCCACAGCGCAGCCTGGCCGTGGCGGCGATAAGCTTGCTCATTCCAGGCGCGCGTTTGCTACATGAGGGGCAACTTGCCGGATGGCGCGTGAAAACACCTGTGCAGCTTGGCCGCCGTCTGGAGGAGGCGACTGATCTGCTGATTGAGCCATTCTATCGGGCGCTGCTCGGTGAGACGCGGCAGGCGATTTACCACGATGGTCTTTTTACACTTATTGATGCACAGAATGAAGCCGCGCTGGCGTTTTGCTGGACGCTGGAAAACGATTGGCGGCTGGTCGTTGTCAATGCTGCCAACCACAGGACACCTGTTTCTGTTGCACTGCCAGACGGTCTCTTCCCAGCCGGTCTGATGCCTGCACGAGAGGTGTTGAGCACTGCCAGCGCGGTGCTGGGCGGGAAGAGCCAGCCAGATGTGGCGCTTCGTCTGGACTTGCCAGCGTTTGGGGCGCAAATCTGGCGGCCACGCTGAGCGCCTATACGAGTGCTCTGGCGCGCTTTGTGCAGGAAATAGCTCGTTGCCAATGACGCCAACGCTGATGCTGCCTGCAAGCAGGTCTGTTTGCGAGGCGTTGAGGCAGCGACACGTATCGCTGAATCGCTTGAAGCAGAAAAGGAGCCACCATGGTCAGATGGTACGGCGTCTCGGTTATAGCCCTGTTGGGTATTGCTTGCCTGGGATTTGCCGGTTTGTGGGCCTATCATATTCGCACAGGCGATCCCAAGGTTGGCTTGCCTTCGCACCGCTAGGCCGCCGGGAGTTCATTCAAGCAGCGTAGGTTGTCGAAGCCGGTATACTTTCCTCACTTCTCTGCAAGCGAGGGGGTTATTGGCTTTTTCTTTTTGTGTCAAGGCGTCTGGGCGCTTTTCTCTTTGGTCGGAGAGAGGGCTATGGCTTGCGCCTGTTGTTGCAGTTCTGCCAGCCAGCCAATCGTTGCTTCGATCTGCCGGATGCGCGCCCGGTGGACAATGACGCGAAAATCCTGAAGCGCCTCGCTGGATACAGAGCCAGGGGGCGCTTCATGGAGTTTTTTGAGAAAGGCTTCGCATGCCTCGATTTGTCGGGTGATGAGGGTGAGAATGGTTTCTGCCCCAAACGCGCGAGCAAAATAGAGCTTGAGGAGGAAGAGGAGTCGCACCTCGCGTGGGCGGGGGACGGGAGCTTCGATCCATTGGCGAAACATTTGTCGGCCTTTTCTGGTCAGACCCACCACGCGCCGGGGCGGACGCCCCTCCTGGGGTTCGAGCGTGCTTTCGAGGTAGCCCAGCTGCTCCAGCTTTTTCAGAAAGGCATAGAGCTGGCTCTGTTCCAGGCGGCAGATGCCGCCTAATTCCTGGTCGGTAGCAAAGGCGCGATGCAATTCGTAGCCATGACGAGGTCCATCCCAGAGCAAGCCCAAGAGGGCGTATTCAGCCGGTTCGCTAATTTCCATCCTACTGATCCTTTGCTTCAGCCCTGGCCTGGCCGCCAGTGATGGCCCTTCGGTTTGTCCCGTTGTCAGTATAGCCAACGGCTGCAAAAGGGTCAAGGCGTGGTCAGTGGAAAATGTGAAGCTTTGGCAGTAGCGAAATCACCCCCTCAGGCGTTATAATACGCATAGAAGACCAAATGAGCAAGCAGGTCTTCGTGAGGAGAATATCTATGCCAGAAACGCTGCTAGATGAGGAGAATGGGGAGTTGTCCTCTGGTGACGCTGCTCTATTTGAGGATGCAGAGACGATAGTTTCTGCGGAGGCGCCGAAGCGTATGCTGGCTGTGCTGCCTGGTATAGGCCGCCAGTTGCATGTAGAACGACGCCAGGCATTGGGTCGGGAAATGTGGGCGGTTGCGGAGGAAGAGTGCTGGCCGGGCATGGTGATGGAGTTGCGGCGTTTATCGGCTGATATGACAGTGATGACCTGGGAGGGGGAAGTGGTGCTTTTTGGACCTGATCTGGTCCTTCGTCCGCTGCCAGCCGAAGCTCATCAAGACACAGCGTCTGATCGCCTTGAGGGATTGGGTCTGTATCTCGTGGAGCAGGATGTCGTTTCTAATGAAGTTCTGGCAGTGGATCGCGCCGTTGTGCGAGCCTCCAGCAAAGAGGAAGCCTGTGAATTGGTGGCTGAATGGCTGAAGGATGAGGCCAATCGGCTTGATCGTAAGCTTGGCGACCTGGATGGTCTCTTTGCGATGGAGCTTGGGGCGGCTGATCCAAACGACGAGGAGCATGGTGTCGTTGTGGCGCGTTCACGGGAATAATGATTGGTTGTCACCTATTTATCTGCGCCGCCTGGAGTGCACTAAGGCTCCAGGCGGCGTTGTTTTTCTCGCGCCACAGGAGCTTTGCAGCGCCGACATTTACACTAGCTGACGTTGAGTCGCCGAGACGCGGCTCTGCGGGCAAGCTCGCATGAAGCAGCTAGCGCAGCGTGCCAGGGATTGGTGGTGAGCCGTTCTGCCTCGTATGGTAGTTGCTCAAGATGATCTGACTGACTTCTTCTGGCGAATCGGTGATCTGCAAGAGATCGAGGTCTTCAGGCGAGATTTTGCCTTCAGCCAGCATGGTTGCTTTGATCCAGTTGAGCAGCCCTTCCCAATAGCGCGAACCAAAGAGGATGACGGGGAACATCTCCACTTTGCCCGTCTGGATGAGTGTGAGCGCCTCGAAGAGTTCATCCATAGTGCCAAAGCCGCCAGGGAAGATCACGAAGCCCTCGGCGTATTTGACAAACATGGTTTTGCGTACAAAGAAGTAGCGGAAGTTAATGGAGATTTGCACGTAGGCGTTGAGGCTCTGTTCGTGTGGTAGTTCGATATTGCAGCCAACCGATTTGCTGCCGCCGTCCGCCGCTCCACAGTTCGCTGCTTCCATGATGCCGGGTCCGCCACCAGTGATAATATTAAAGCCTGCCTGCGCTAAGCGTTTGGAGGTCTGGTAGGCTGCCTCGTACATGGGGTCGGCTGGATGCACACGCGCCGAGCCAAAGAAGGTCACGGCAGGATGGATATGGGCCAGCGTATCGAAGCCCTCGACAAATTCGCCTATAATTCGCAGGACACGCCAGGGGTCCGTGTGGGTAAAATCAATTGCGAGCGCTTCTTCCTTGCGCGTGGGCCGCTGGAGAAGCTGCTCGTCAGAGGTTGGTCGCCCCAGGCGAGCGCGTCGGCTCAGACTCGGATTTGGTACAGGCGGCACAGCATGATGCGCGGGCGGCGCTGTTTGCCTTGCCTGTTTCCTGGGAGGTTGATGGTCGTCAGATGGCGGCTCTGCCTGTTTATCCCGACGCATAGGATGGTAACTCCTTCTAAACTCTTTGATAGTAAGAAGATGGTGATAATGATAAATTGTAGCGCCGGGCGAGGTTTGCCGCCAGTGGCAGAGGCGCTCTGCTAGTGTATCGTGGCTTCGTTGCTGCTGCGCTCGCTCCAAAGAGCCACCAGTGTGACGGCGAGCCACCAGATGAGGCTGCCAGTGGGTTGTGTCCAGAGGTAATGGTCGAGCTGTGCGACAATGCTCAGAGCTATCAGCGCCACGGATGCGGCCAGCCCGGCGGCTGAGAGCGCGAAGCGGCGCTCCCAGGTGTACCAGAGCGTGACAATGGGAGGAAGCAGCCAGAGGAGCATGCCAAAGAGTCCGGTTTCGACGGCAATAGCGATGGGAACGTTGTGAGTGGATTCGCCTATATTGCGCGTTGGAGGGTAGGAGAGTTCGACAAGCGGCATGTTGCCCGCGCCAACCCCCAGCCAGGGGTGCTGTGTGAAGAAGGTTGCGCCCGCTTCTAGTAAGATCGCTCGCTCGCTCAGCGAACGCTGCTCCAGAGTCGAGTTGCTCAAGAGCAGCCGTGATTGTATTGCAGGGCCAAGCGTTGCTACCAGGCTAACCAGCAGCCCAGCACCGAGCAAGCACAAAAAGGCCAGGCGCCGCGCTGCTTCAGAGAGATGGAGCGAGGTGTTCTGAGGAGCGAATGATGAAACGGGTGGCTGGTGACGGGCGACACGACGCCTTTGCCAGAGGAGTAAGCCCGCCCAGAGTGCGGCGATGAAGACACCTAGCCAGGCTGCGCGTGAAAAGCTGAGTAAGAGCGCCAGCAGACCCAGCCCGAGCGATATGAGCAGGAGCCACGCCCGCCAGCCTGCGGCCAGGCTACGGCGGGGCAGGCGCAGATAGCTGCCTGCGACTACTGGGATTGCCAGACACAGCAGCCCGCCCAGGATATTGGGGTGGGGCAGGCTTCCATAGGCGCGCAGCCAGCGTGTCCCGTCAGGCAATTGTACGATACTGGCTTCGGGCTGCGCAGCAGTGATATTGTGGCTCCAGTTGAAGAGCAATGGACCCAGCAAAGTTGATTGCGCCAGCGTCTGCAACAGGCTCAGCAGCCCTTCTATTGCCAGCAGCAACGCTAATGGCGCCGCTACAGCCCACAGTGGAGGGCGTAGATTAATGATGGCTATGACCAGGGCTGCCAGGAACAACAGGTGCAGCGCGATTTCGAGAGATAAAATGGGAAGAACAGCCTGCGTGGCACTGAGAGCTGAAAGCGCCGCCATCCCGATCACTGGGAGCATCAAATAGAGCGGGCCGAAGCGCAGGGGTGCACGCTCCTGTCGGGTGATGCTGGCGGCAATGCGCCCAAGGAGGCAGAGCGTAATTGTTACAGCAGCGGCGATGTCGCTGGGATAGAGGATGATTGCCCGATATTGGGGATTGAAGAGGGTCACGAGTTGATATTGGCTGCTGACGGCCCAGCTTTGCGAGAACCAGCTAAGCGGTATGGCTCTCCAATAGCCGAGCAACAAGATGGTGATGATAAACGCTGCCAGAGCCAGGCGTTCCAGTCCCAGCGCCAGTCGGCCAATCAGATTAGCGCCAGTACCCGCTTGTCTCCACGTGAGTATTCCCCTGGCAGCCATGTGCTCTACTCCCCCTGGGCTGCTGACACGGCGTCAATGCGCTCGTGAAAGTGCTGAAGAATACGAGCGGCATGGCCGTTGAAATGCCCTTTGCACTGCGCGGGTGTGAAACTGGCTTCTTCAAGAGCAGCGGGCGCTCGCCCCCGAAGAAACTTGCGCACCTTGCGGCGCATTTCCCAGCGATCCATCGCTGTGCCTGGTTTCCCTCCTAGCAGACGTTCACCTAGCGATTTCAAGAGACGCGTGCTATATGGCAAGCGATCCAGTGGGAGGGCGGTAGGGGCAGCGGCGATCTCAGCGTTGGGCAGATAGTCCAGCGTCCAGCGGTTGTGCGCGCGTAGCTGCTGATGCCAGCCTGCGCCGTAGAGCGGCTGCATCTGGACGAGTTCGCGCGCGGTATAGAGGTTGCGCTCGGAAACCTCCAGCGCGTCTGTGGCAATCAAATAGTTGGGACAGAGGGTCAATCTGGACAACGCGGCCAGCCGCACGATGACGATGGTCAGAGCGCGTGCCAACCAGACACGGCCCGGCGCGGTAATGAGAAAGAGATCAATGTCGTCAGGGGCTTCGGCGCTTTGCACAGCGAGTGGTCCGGTGACGGCGACCATACGTATAAATGGCAGACAGCGAATCAACGCCGAATAGCGGCGGGCCGCCTGCCATTTCTGTGCTGATTGCTGCTGGCGGCGTCGCCAGATGGCTGAAAGCGCCTCTCGGCCCGCCAGCATGCATCGCTCGTCGTCAGCAATGATAGTCCCTTCTGCTTGCATTTCCTGGAGGGTTTGCTCGAAGCGAGCGCGTGAGATGCCTGGGTATTCCAGCGTGTAATAGAGTGCAGAGCGGTCTGGAGCGTAATCGAAAATATCCGAGTATGCCAACCCTCGCAGCACAGCCAGCCGCGCATCTGCTGCTGACGCTGGCTGCTGCTCGCTGATGGGGAGCGAGCGGGGTTTCGAGATAATCATACGCTCTGCCCTTCTGTTAATGGTTCTCTCTTCGTTCCGTCATCATGTCAGGTTGGCAGGTTCTCTGCCCTGGCTCGCCAGCAGCAGACCAGCGCGAGGGGAAATCCTGCAAACTGGCGGGCAAACGTACCCATATTGGCGCGCTCGAAGGCCGGGAAAAGATCGGGTGACAGGCGCGGCTCGCGCAGGGCTTCCAGAGCCAGACCAGCATTGCTGGCGGCGGCAAGATAGTCTTCGTGCAGATGGGTATGGGTCTGAATATGATAAATCTGCTGCTGGTTGTCCTGGCGTATCTCAAAGCGGCAGCGACCCCCGGTGAGCGCGCCAAAGGGGTGCATCTCTGACATGAGCAGCATGCCGCCTGGTTTGAGTATCCGACTTAGCTCAGCAAACGCGCGGCTGAGTTGCCTGGTTTCCAGATGAGCCAGCGCCAGCGCCACAATTGCCAGATCGCAAGAGTGATCAGCCAGCGGCAAATCGAGCAGGTTTCCCTGCTTGAAGAGCATCTCAGCGCCAGGCTCAGGCGTGTTGAGTTCGCGGGCGCGTTCCAGCATAGCGGTTGATTGATCAATGCCGATGACCTGCCGCGCGCCCCGCGCTGCCAGTATACGGGTGTAGCGGCCCGTTCCACAGGCGGCATCCAGGGCGATGATGCCCTGGCATGACGGCAGCAAGGCAAGAATAGCGCCGGACTCGGCCAGGGCCAGCGGGTGCCCTTCCATGTCCTGCTCGTAGGTGGCTGCCCAGCGAGCATACCCTTCCAGCACACCAAGCTGCTGAGGCGCAGCTGAGTATCGGCCCAGCACGCGGCGCAGGGATGTTGAGAGGGTCATGCGCGAGCCTCCTGAAATGGGGGGAAGGCTGAGCGGCTCTTGCCTGGTCGCGCCCGCCGCCAGCGATACTGCTTCCACGATGGGCGCGGTCCCGGCAAGGGAATCTCTCCATCGCGCAGCCGGGCGAAAGCACGCCCGGCTTTCCAGAGGAATTGCAACTCATAGGGATAGCGGAAAAAGCCGGTCTGCCAGCGCAGCGAACAGGAGGCTTTGAGCAAGGCGAAGGAGATTGGTCCAACCATCCCCGGCGCTTTGTTGGCCCAGACGCGGTTGCTGTACTGCACAACGATCTCGAAATCGTGCAGGAACTTGCCACGCCTGCCCTCCAGCCAGGGGGTGTGAGGATGGTGCATGCGCCCAAAGTCGCGCCAGCGGCCCTCCAGCCAGCCTTCCATCGTGGTTGGCGAGGCAAAGTGATGTTCGGTTGCCAGGTCAAAGTTGCCGGTGTCGGGCAAGGGTGTATAAACGTGAGGGATAAAGTGGCTTTTACGATTCATCGCGCGTAGGGTCTTCATCAGCGTTAGCGAGGCGTCAATATCTTTTTCGGGATGCGGTGGATAGCCCAGGACGAACGAAAACTCTGGTAGGATGCTGTGCTGCTTGAAGATTTCCGCCAGGCGCAGAGTATCAGCAACGGTGCTGGCCTTGCCCATGACCTGGAGCGTTTCATCAGAGCCAGATTCCGCGCCCACGAAGATGCCCGCGCAGCGGCTCTGCTCCAGAAGACGCCAGGTAGACTCTTGAAAGTGTACCAGCCGGGCAATCGTACCCATTGCCCACCACGTCACCGGGCTGCCCAGATCGATCAACCCCTGCGCGATGCCGCGCACGCGCGCTTCGCTAACAAAAAACTCGGTGTCGCCAAAGGTGATGCCGTTCGCATCATACTGCTCGACAAAGAACCTGACATCTTCGATCACTCTGTCGGCATCGTAGGCGGCCCATTTGCGCCCCCCGACAGCAGGAATGGCGCAAAAACCGCACTCATAGGGGCAGCCCTGGCTGGAGATGTAGAAGACGTTGCGGTCAGCGTGCCAGGTGGGCGCGATGTAGCGCGGCAGATCAACCAGATCATAAGGCAGCGACGGATAGCGGTTGAGGTCTTGCAGCAGCCGTCGGCGTTCGGTGACAATTTTGCCATCGCGCAGATAGATCGTGCCAGCAATGCCCTTCAGATCAGCGGCAGCGCCGCCGCTGGCATAATGTGCTATCAATTCGGCAAACGTTGGTTCGCCATAACCTTTGACCAGCACATCAACCGTACCAGTCTTCAGACAGGTATCGGGATACATGGAAGGGAAATAGCCGCCCCAGATGATGGGCAGATCAGGATAGCGAGCCTTCAAGAGTTTACTATGCTCATAGGCATTGCCCACTTGATCGCCGGGCATCACGCTCATGGCAATCAGCAGGGGATTATCGGCAGCAGCGGCCAGCAGCTTTTCTAGCGCGTCTTTATCAACGTTGGCATCGAAGATGATTGGCTCCAAGGTCTCACGATCTACCATGCGCGCCACCGACATCAAAGGCAGCGGCATGCGTGGGAAACCGTCGAAGCAATATGGCTGATAGAAAAGAACTCTGCGATGTACTTTCACGAAACCTCCGTTCCTTGAGATGCTGGCTGGCGTGTATTGACTATCGTATCGTCGGCTGGCGGCTGAGCGTTTGCGTGACCAGGCCCATCAGCACGGTCTTCACGTTCCTGGCCCGCAGTTTCTGTTCGTACTCGCTCAAACTGGCCCCGCGCCCCTTGTGGAGAGAAAAACTGCGGGTTTATCGGCCAGCCTGCCCAGGGACGAAACAAGGCAAACAGGGCTGCCCAGAGCATGAGCGTGGCTGGCATAATAAAGAAGAAGGGCAGCGCCTGCCCAATCAGCAGAATTGCTGCGAGCGGAGCGCAGATGGATAGCGGCCCGACCAGGCCACTTGCCCAGCTAACCCCTAGATTGGCGCGCCGCGCCATGCACACATAGCCAATGAGTCCAATAGCCTCTACAATCAGAGTAGCGATACTAGCGCCTGCTACTCCGTAGGGTGGGATGAGTAAGGCATTCAGCAGCAGCGCCAGCACCAGATTCGCCAGCAGCACGTACAAGACATCGCGCTGGCGATCATGCACGAAGAGGGCTGTCACCAGGGGAACGTAGCTGAAGAGGATGGGTACGACCCAGATCACCAACCGCAGCGGCAGCACTGCTGGCAAATAGGCTGGGCCAAAGACCAGCATGACTATATCATCGGCACGAAAGGTAATGACCAGACTGGCAGGCAGGCCGATACTAAGCAGCAGCGCAATCGAACGCTCAACGAATCGCGGCGAGTAATGCCGGGCCAGGACTGGGAGCATGACTGCGTTCCAACTGGTGGAGATAAGCCAGAAGGCCTCAACGATTTGGTAGGGTGCGTTGTAGTACGCGACGGCGCGTCCACCACGAGCGGCGCTGAGAAAGAGGGTATCCACGCGAAAATAGAAGGTGGCGGCCAGCGCCCCCAGTCCTAATGGCAGCGCCGCTGCCAGGGCATATTTCCAATCAGAGAGCAGGCGGTTGGGCAGTTGACGAACAATCTCCCATTTGAGCGCGCTCCGGCGCCAGGACCGGTTACGAGAAGGTTTTTCTCCTTCACGCGTCCCAGTCAGGAGAGATTCTTGCGCATGCTCGTGTGTCCAGATCGGCCTTATCTTCGATGAGCCTGAAAGGCCATCTGGTGTATCAGAGGGAGAGAAGGTACCTGAAGAGGGGGTAGTTGAGGAACCTCTCAGGCGCAGATGGATGCGCCAGTTTCCGGGGTTCCAGCGCCAACCTCTGTGGTTCAATCGCGTGCCGCGCCATTGGCTTACCAGCGCCAGCCCGTTGAAGAGCAGCGTTCCTGCGGCCAGCGCCACAGCCAGCCAGGCCAGCGCCAACACATCAGCGCGCCAGATCACCACAAGCGCCAGCGTGGCGATCAGGCCGATAAGTTTGCTGAGGGCGTCCAGCCAGCTTGCCAGCGTGGCCTGGCCTATCCCGCCGAGTGTGGCAGCCAGCGCCCCGGCCAGCGCGTCGGGCGCCAGGAGCAGCCCAGCCACCAGCGCCAGGCGTGGGTCTACCAGCGAAGGAACGAACAAAGCGATCACCACCAGCAGACCATACGCTCCGAGCGCCAGCAGCAGGCGTAAGGGCGCGATAGCTGTCCACCACCCCCACCCTTCTTCGCCGCGTCGGGCGATCTCGCGGGTAGTCAGCGGATTCAGCCCGGAGTTGCCCAGGATGGCGCAGAAGCTCACCAGCGTGAACGCGGCGGTGTAGCGGCCCATGTCTGCTGTTGGTAGCTGGCGAAAGAGCAGCAGCGCCGTGATGATAGCCGCGCCTTTGGAGACAATGGCGCCGGTAGTGGTGGCAAAGAGCCGTCTAAGCAACATGATGCAATTTGGCCTCGGCGCTTGCCGCTTGCTTTGCTCCGGCTTGCGTCGCTACAGTAAGGACACGGGCCAGCCGGGGGTCTTTGCCTTCGCTACGCCAGCCATGCCACCAGGTCAGCACGCGCAGCGCCGCCAGCTTGGGGAGGTCATACAGGTTGCGGCGGTCCAGCAAGGGACGCTGGCGGAAGTAGACCAATGTGGTCAGATAGCTGACCAGGCGTTTGTAGAAAACGCCTGAAAACTCCGCCGGGTGCATCAGGCGGTTCTCACTGGTTTCTTTCCAGTCCTCGCGCTCCTGCCCTAAATATTCTTCGACGGCATCATAGAAGAACGTGCCGCGAATGGGATGGGCGACGGAGATCGAGACAGTTTCAGGCAGGTTATCGAGCAAGAGCTTTTTGGTCCGTTGGATGTCTTCGCGTTTTTCTCCTGGATAGCCCAGCATGATATAGAAGGCGCGCTTGATGCCGCGTTCTTTCATCAACTGCGCGGCTCGATAGCTCTCCTCGACTTTGATGTTTTTATTCATTGCGTCCAGCACTTTTTGGGAACCGGACTCCACGCCGCACCAGATGCGCACGCAGCCAGCCGCTTTGAGGTTATCGAGCAGTTCGGGCGCCAGAAGGTCCACCCGCGAAAGGCACTCAAAAGGAATTACAGCGTCGTGCTCTTCCATTGCCTGCCGCCAGCGGATAATCCACTGCTTGTTGACCCCAAAAATATCGTCAGAAATGCGAATGTGATCTGGCTTCCAGTCATCTTTGATGCGCCTGATCTCCTGGGCAACCAGTTCGGGGTCGCGCAGGCGATAGTTGCGGCCAAACACGGCGCGACTGCACCAGGCGCACCCAAAGGGGCACCCACGCGAAGTGATGAGATGTAGCGACGTGAAGCCGTGATGCTTCTTCCAGGCGTGCAGGTACTCGCCCAGATCGATGAGGTCGCGGGCCGGTTCGGGCAGCGCATCCAGGTGTCGCATCAGGGCGCGCGAGGGTGTCTGCACAATTTCTTTGTTTTCGTCGAGGTAAGCGATGCCCTGGATACTGTTGAGCGGCGTCTGCGTCTTGCCGGTCAGATGGCCGAGCAGTTCTTCTATCGTGTGTTCGCCCTCGCTGAAGGCAACGTAATCCGCGCCATAGGTCTTCAGGTAGAGGTCAGGTGCGACGGTGGCATCTGGCCCGCCACAAATGACGGTGCAGCCGCGCTCTTTGGCTCCCTGAATAAGCCGTTCTGCGGACGAACGGCTGATAAACATGCTGTGGAAGCCGACGATGCGGGCGTTGCTCTCTTCCAGCGCGCGAAAGAAGGCGTGTTCGTCGGGGCGAAAGGTGTTGTCATAAACCTTGACAGCATAGCCTTGCTGGCGCACATGGGCAGCGAGATAGAGAATACCCAGCGGGGCATAGGGCCGCATATTGCGGAGTTCGGTGGGGTCACGATTCAGAAAATAGGTATTTGCTAGCAATATATCTGTACTCATACGCTTGCTTTCCTCTATCCAGGGAGCCGCTTTATGTAGAGAGCAGTTCCGTAAACACTCTTATAAGCTATTCGCTACGGTGTTACGCGCGGTTGGGGCTGGATGGCATGCCGCTCAGGTTGCAATGGTGCGAGAGACTACTGCATTTTCCATGCAAAAGCAAGGGCATCGGCAAGACCTCTTCTATGGTATGCTAGGGGTACAATTCTCTCTACAGAAAGGGACCGGCGATGTCTGCTGCATCACATACTCCTGCCTCTGAGCCAACGGTGATTCTGGGGGCAACGTTGCTTGATGGTACCGGCCATGACCCAATAAGCAACGCCGCGATCTTAATTGAGGGCGAACGCATTCGCGCAGTTGGCGCGCGAGCGGCGGTTCCTGTCCCCCAGGGCGCGACAGTGATCGAAGCTGATGGGATGACACTTCTTCCTGGCCTGATTGATTGCCACGTTCATCTGGCAATGCGCTCTGGCATGGGCCTGGCGGATCGCGTCATGACTCCGCCCTCGCTCAATCTGCTCTATGCCGTACCCAACAGCCAAGCCACGCTGGAGGCAGGCATCACAACGGTGCGAGACGCTGGTGGCACACCTGCGGGTGTGAAGGTAGCCGTCGAGCGCGGCCTCTTTCCTGGGCCGCGCATGCTGGTGGCGATCACGATTCTGAGCCAGACCGGCGGTCACGCTGATGGATATATGCCCTGCTGCGTAGACCTGCGCCTGGTTCATTACCCGGATGTGCCACATAGTGTGGTGGATGGTGTTGATGAGATGCGCAAGAAGGTACGCGAGGTACTGCGTGCTGGAGCCGACTGGATCAAGCTGTGTACCAGCGGCGGTGTCCTCTCTACAGGCGATGACCCGTCTTCGCCGCAATTTACTGTTGAGGAAATTAGCGCCGCTGTGTATGAAGCAGGCACACACTACAAGCGCGCAATGGCGCACGCGCAGTCCACAATTGGTATCAAGAATGCGCTGAAGGCAGGTATCGCCTCGATTGAGCATGGTATCTGGCTGGATGACGAGGCTATCGAGATGATGAAATCCAAAAGCGTCTATCTGGTCCCGACGCTGGTAGCGCCGCGCGATGTCATTGCTTTTGCTGAGGCTAATCCTGGGGCGCTGCCAGAGATTGTGGTGAATAAGGCTCGCGCTGTGGTCGCCGATCATTCCGCCAGCATTCGCAAGGCGATTCAGGCGGGGGTGAAGATTGCAATGGGGACCGATAGCGGTGTGGGACCGCACGGGCGCAACGCCCGCGAGTTGGGCCTGATGGTGGAACATGGAATGACGCCGATGCAATCTATTGTTGCCAGCACGAGTGAGGCAGCAAAGCTGCTGCATCTGGATAAAGAAGTGGGTACACTGGAAGAAGGCAAGCTGGCTGACCTGCTGCTCGTTGACAGCGACCTGCTCGCCAATATCACGGCAGTGGAAGATCAGGGCAAACTGGCGCTGGTGATGAAAGCAGGACAGGTGGTGAAGAGCCGAATGGAAGCTAGCAAGCGGTCAGACGCTGCGCTCTTCTAAGCAGGCTAGGGGCTTGACGTTTGCGGTATACTTGAGATGAGCGCTTTTGGGTCGCTTCAAGAGGTTAAGCGATGTATCGCTGCCTGCCCTTGTAGGAGAAGGAGCAGTTCTTGTCTACCCCTCAGCAGCCATCCGACCAACAAGCCAATGTGTCCAGCCGCGCAGCCAAAGGGGCCATTGATGAATGGCGGCTCCCTGATGGGCCGGCGCCGCTCTATCCGTCGCTCAGTCTGCAACAACTCGAAGACCTCTTGCCGCCAGGGCTGATCGTGCCGGGCGTGAATGGCAGTTCGGATGCGCGGCGGATTCTGGCGCAGCTCCTCGCTAATCGCCGCTTTACCTCTGCGGAGTCAGCAGCACGCCTGCTGGCAAGCGCGAAGGCGGCTGATGGGATTGCTGAGTTGCCCTGGCCGCCGAACCCTGCGCAGGCACGCGCCTGGATTGAGCGTTTGCGCCTGCCCGATCCGCACGCGCTGGCGACGATGCCCAGAGCGGTTGAGCGCATCCGTCGTGCGCTGGCGGCGAACGAGCCGATCATCATTTCTGGCGATTATGATGCCGATGGGTTGACCTCGCTGGCGCTGCTGGTCTCTTTCTTCCGGCTCGTTGGCGCGGATGTGCGCGCCTTCGTGCCTCATCGCCTGCTGCATGGCTATGGGCTGAACAAAGCCGCCATTCAACGCGCGCTGCTCGAAGGCTGCAAGCTGCTTATCACGGTGGATTCTGGCACAAGCGACGCTGCGCAGGTCGCTGACGCCCAGGCGCAGGGGCTGGATGTGATTATCACCGATCATCACACCCTGCCGGAGCAACTGCCCCAGGCTGTGGCAGTAATTAACCCTCATGTGGGGGGGTATCCAGGCGAGGGCTTGACCGGCGTTGGTGTCGCCTGGAAGCTTTGCCAGGCGCTCTGCATGGACATTGATGAACGCTGGTTCAGGCATCTGCCTGGCTTGCTTGATCTGGTGGCGATTGGCAGTGTGGCCGATGTGGCGCCGATGGTTCCAGAAACCGAGGTCTGGCTGCTGGCGCGCGCAGGTATCATGGCGCTGCGCTGTGGGCGCGCCCGCCCGGCGCTTAAAGTGATGATGGAGGCGGTGGGCCTGTATGGCGAAATGCGGTCTTATCTGGATGCTCGGCATATCGGTTTTCGCTTGGGGCCGCGCTTAAATGCGGTTGGTCGGCTGAGCGAGATGCGCCCGGATGAGGTGCTGGAATGTTTGCTCACTGAGGATGATGATCTCGTGCGCCAGCAGGTGGTGCTGCTGGACCGCGCCAACCAGGAGCGCCAGAACCGCGAGCGCAGCAGCCTGGAAGAGGCTGAGGCGGAACTGGTCGCCGAGCTAGATCGCCAGGGCGAACTGCCGCCAGTTCTGGTACTGGCGCGTGAAACCTGGCCTGCCGGGATTATCGGTTTGCTGGCCGGGCGGCTGGCGCGGCGCTATCAGCGGCCAACTATCTGTCTATCGGGCGAAAGTCCGGCGTCGCTGGGCAACCTTGCGCCTGGTGAGGAAGCGACAGTCGAAGTAACATCCGGCGAACTCTGGTGGCGCGGCTCCGGGCGCAGCGGCGGTGTGGGCGATCTGATTGCGATGCTGCGGCGGGTCCATCAGAGCTACCATTCGCTTGATGGTGTGGGCCTCTTCCTGAAGCTGGGCGGCCATGCCCCAGCGGCTGGCTTCACTCTGGCGGGCGAACGACTGGAACTGCTCAAACAGGGGCTGCTGGAGGACGTGCAGGCGCATCCGCTGGGGCCGCCGCCGCGTGAGCCATGTGAAGCGCAGCTTCGTCGGGCAGGGCGCTCGCTGGGTACGCTGGAGTGCTGGACGGCGCTTGATCTGCTGACGCCCACCGGCCCCGACAACCCTGAGCCACGCTTTTATCTGGAAGGCGCGGTGGTGGAAGATGCCCAGCCTGTGCGTGACCGCCCCGACCTGCGGCTGCGGCTCAGGGATAACGGGCGTGCCTATACGGTCTTTGTCAATGGCGCGCTGGAACTGCTTCCTGCCATCCGCTCGGCCCGCCGCATTGATGCGATTGTCACGCAGCGTCTTTCGCGTGACAAACTGAGCGGCCAGGTGAACTTTGGACTGGCTGTCGAGGCTTTGCGTGTTGGGAAAGTGATCTGAGATGGATATATTACCTTTGCTTGATGAGATTGCTACGGTTGCGCGCAATGGACTCAATTATTCAGAGAACCCCTATGATCAGGAACGCTATGAGCGTCTCTTAGAGCTTGTCAGCCAGTATTACGGCCAGGCGCTTGATCTGCCCCCGGAAGAGGTTCGTAAGCGTCTCTCTGGCGAGCTTGGCTACATCACCCCCAAGGTGGGCGCGGAGGCTGCGATCTTTGATGAAGATAATAAGATTTTGCTGGTGCGCCGGGCAGATGATGGGCGCTGGTGCCTACCCTGTGGTTGGGTCGATCCCAATGAAGCTCCGGCAGCCGCCGCAGTACGCGAGGTGAAAGAGGAGACGGGCTTGGATGCGCGCGTGCTGCAACTGGTGAATGTTTTCGCGCGCCCGTCAGGGGCTGGATTTGGCCCACACAGCGCCGTTGCTATCGTCTATCTCTGCGAGGTTACGGGCGGCGAACTGCGCCTCTCACACGAAAGTGTGGAGGCGCGCTACTGGCGCATTGAAGAGGTACCAACCTGGCATGAACTCCATCGCGTCTATGCTACGTCGGCCCATGCTTGCTGGCTGGGGCGCGCTGAACGCGAAAGCGATGAGATTGAAGGTGCGCCAGAGCTAAATGTTACTGGTGAACGCCCAACAGTGCGTATCTATACTGATGGCGCTTGCCTGGGCAGCCCTGGCCGGGGAGGCTGGGGCGCTGTCTTGCTGACGGGACTTCAGCGGGAAGAGATCGCGGGCGGCTTCCGGCTGACGACGAATGCGCGCATGGAGATGATGGCGGTCATCAAGGCGCTGAAAAAGCTGAGAGAGCCAAGCATTGTGCGTCTGTATACTGACTCGAAGATGATTGTCAACGCGATAGAGGAAGGCCAGGCGAAGCGCTGGCGTGACCAGGGCTGGAAGTTGAACGGGCACGATTCGGTGGCGGACGCAGACCTCTGGGAAAGAATACTCGACCTGTGTGCGCAGCATCAAATCACGTTCTTCTGGGTGAAGGGGCATGCTGGCAACAAAGAGAATCAGCGCTGCGACCGGCTTTCGGCGCACGCGGCGCGCAACAGCCGTCTCGCTGTTGATCTGGGCTTCGAGAATACGATTATTCAACGGCTGGGTCTGGCTGAGCTTGAATAAGCAAGAAGGATGACGGTTATGGCGAATGGCGAGAACAAACTGGTTCGCGGTGCGTGTCCGCATGATTGCCCCGACACCTGCGCTACGCTGACGGAAGTGCAGGATGGGCGAGCGGTGCGCTTCTTTGCCGACCCTGACCACCCTGTTACCGACGGCTGGCTCTGCGCCAAGGTGCGCCCCTATCTGGAGCGCGTCTACCACCCGGACCGACTCACCCATCCTTTGCGAAGGGTTGGGCCGAAGGGCAGCGGAGCCTGGGAGCAGATTTCGTGGGATGAGGCGATAGACGAGATCACTGCTCGGTGGAAAAGGATCATCGCCAGATACGGCGCGGCGGCGATCTTGCCGTACTCCTACAGTGGGACGCTGGGATTGCTGCAACTGCGCATCTGCAACGCCAGGCTCTGGAATCGTATGGGGGCCAGTGGGCTTCAGCGTTCGATCTGCGGCGCTGCTGGAGAAGCAGCAGTGGAGGCCACGCTGGGGGCGCGCTGGGCGCCCGATCCAGCCGACGTACTTCACAGCCGTCTGGTTATTCTCTGGGGACATAATCCGGCCAGCACCGGACCGCACTTTATGCCCTTGCTGCGCCAGGCCCAGAAAAACGGCGCGTATGTGATGGTGATTGACCCGCGCCGCACGCTCACTGCCCGCTCAGCGGATGAACATATTCAACCACACCCGGCGACGGATGGCGCTCTGGCGCTGGGTATCATGCACATCCTCTTTAGCGAGGGGCTGGCTGATGAAGCCTGGCTGGAGGCCAATACGATTGGCTGGCGCGACCTGCGTGAACGAGCGGCTCAGTACCCGCCTGAACGTGTCGCTGCTATTACCGGGGTTGCGCGCGAGACGATTGTGGCGCTGGCCCGCCGCTACGGAACGACCAGGCCAGCCCTGCTCAAGTTCGCTGATGGTGTTCAGCGGCATGGCAACGGCGGCCAGACCGTCCGCGCCCTCAGTTGTCTTCCGGCCATCGTCGGCCAGCTAGGTGTGCGTGGAGGTGGCTTATTTTACAGCATGAGCGGGCATGTACAATGGAACGCTGAGGCTGTCGGCCACACCTCGGAATGTCCACCCACTCCGCGAGTCATCAACATGAATCGCCTTGGAGCCGCGCTGATGGGTGAAGTGAGCGATCCGCCCATACAATCGCTGTATGTCTTTTGCGCCAATCCGGTTACGTCTGCGCCCAATGCCGGCCTGACCATTCAAGGGCTGCAACGCGAAGACCTTTTCACTGTCGTCCACGAGCTTTTCATGACCGACACCGCCCAGTACGCCGACATCGTGCTACCAGCCACCAGCCAGCTTGAGCAGACTGATCTGCACAAAGCTTATGGATACCGCAACCTTCAATACAATCACGCGGCCATTTCCCCCATTGGCGAAGCGAAAAGCAATTGGGATGTGATGCGGCTCCTGGCGACAGGAATGGGCTACAGCGAGCCGTGGCTGCATCAATGCGCCGAAGAAGCTATCGCTGAAGTGTTGGATGCGACCCGCGCAGAGAATCCGCTTTTGGAGGGCATTACCCTGGCGCGGCTTCAGGCTGAAGGAACGGCGCCGCTTCGATTTTCGCCAGAACGAGAGGTTCCCTTTGCTGATCTCCGCTTCCCCACGCCATCAGGGAAAGTGGAGCTGCGCTGTGAGGCGTTAGCCAGGCTGGAGCTTGACCCGCTCCCCGATTACGAGCCGCCAGCCGAGTTTCGCCGGGAGAAACGAGATGGGGCGCATTCGCCGCTTGTCCTGATTTCTGCCGCCTCGCATCACTTTGTCTCAAGTAGTATGGCGAATATACCCGGTTTGCTGGCGAAGGAAGGCGCGCCTTTTGTCGAAATCAATCCGGCTGATGCCCTGGCGCGCGGAATCGGCAATGGAGATGAAGTGCTGATCGAGAATGCGCGCGGGTCGTGCCAGATGCGCGCGGTGGTCACGAAGAATGTGCCGCCTGGCGTGGCGGCTGCGCCCAAGGGCCGCTGGGGACGGCTCAACCCTGGGGGGCGCAGCATCAACTGGACGACATCGGATGCGCTGGCTGATCTGGCGGGCCAGAGTACCTTTCAGAGTAATCTCGTCGAGGTCAAAAGGAGAAGTTCACCATAGAGACTACCGCCACCAGCCGCGCGCGACGCCCCTATGTGGTTCACAACAAGCCACTCTTTTTTGCACATCGCGGCGGCTCCGGCCTCGCGCCGGAAAACACATTGCCTGCCTTTGAGCGCGGCGTGGCGTTCGGCGCTGACGCCCTGGAACTGGACATTCAGACCACGCGGGAAGGCGAGATTGTTGTCATCCACGACCCGACGGTGGATCGCACGACCAATGGTGTCGGACCTGTCGTGAGCTACAGCCTTGACGAACTGCGCCAGTTCGACGCCGGATACCGCTTTAGCCTGGATGACGGCCAGACCTACCCCTATCGTGGGCAGGGTATCGTTATTCCCACTCTGCGAGAGGTTTTCGAGCGCTTCCCTACACTGCGCGTCAACATTGATCTGAAGGAGAGCAGCCCTGGCCGCGAGCGCCGTCTATGGGAATTGATACAGGAATACCAGGCCGAGGATCGCGTTCTTGTCGCTAGCGGCGATGTTCACCTGCCGATCATTCGCTTTCGCCAGCTTACCGCTGGCCGCGTGGCAACCTCTGCGAGCGAAAGGGAGATTCGGCTGGTCTTTTTTGCGACCAAAGCGCGGGCCACGCGCTGGCTGCATCCGGCTTATGATGCCCTTCAGGTTCCCGAAACCCATCGTGGAACTCTGATCGTCTCGCGGGCGCTGGTCGAAGCCGCTCATCGGCTGGGCCTCGACGTGCATGTCTGGACAGTAGACGAGCGCGGCGCTATGGAGCGGCTGCTGGCCCTGGGCGTGGATGGCTTAATGACAGACCTCCCCGATGTGCTGGCGGACGTGCTGTCTAGAGCTTAATCAGCCCCTGGCGGGCGGCGATGACGACAGCCTCGGTGCGATTGCCCGCACCAAGCTTGCTCTGGATAGAACTGACGTGGAACTTGACGGTGCGCTCGGCAATGACCAGTTCAGCGGCGATTTCTTTGTTCTCCAGGCCGCGCGCCAGCAGGCGCAGCACATCCAGTTCGCGGGGGGTCAGCGTTTCGGAGCCGACGAGCATGGTCTGCTCCTGGCTGACCTGGCGCAGAAGCTTGGAGGCGACGATGGGCTGTAAGAGCGACTCACCCGCGTGAACAACGCGGATGGCGTTGAAAATCTCTTCACGAGGTACACCCTTGAGGAGATAGCCTCGCGCGCCTGCCCGCACAGCGCCCAGGATGCGCTCATCGGTGTCGAAGGCGGTGAAGACGATGACGCGCACGTTGGGGCAGGTCTCACGAAGTTGCCGCAGCGTCTCGACGCCATCAATTTCCGGCATCTCCAGATCGAGCAAGACGACATCAGGGCGCAGCACCGTGACCCGCTCGACGGTTTGGGGGCCGTTGGCGGCTTCGCCGATGACCTCAAAGTCGGGCTGGGTGTTGAGGATGGCGATCAGGCCATCGCGCACAATCGGATGGTCATCAGCGACCAGGATACGAATTGGTGTTTGCATCTATCTCCATAACTGTAGCGTCTGTAGCGTCTGTAAAAACCCCCTCTAAGAAAGTATCGTTTATAAGTTAACCCGATGTGCGGGTTTTCTGAGCGAAGCAGCGGTGTCTGGTTTGGTATCCTTCAGGAAAAGCGATTTCCCTGACAGTGAGGAGGCCAGCCATGACCCGCGACGATTTGCTCATCAGTTGGTTCTGCATAATTGATG
>DATBHW010000015.1 GCA_036557285.1 Ktedonobacterales bacterium | reverse complement strand
TGGCTGCTGCTGCAGCGGTATTGGCGCGCGTGGTCCAAAGCGCCCCCACCGCCTGCGCTCCACCATCGGCTTGACTGGCTGGGACAGGGGAATGGGTTGTTCCTCTATGAGCCACCGTAACCCGGTGTCAACAAACTACCGATAGGCCGTCGCCCCTTGCTGATTGGAGGGAGTGGGGGATATGGTGGTCAAACTGGCGACAATGGGTGTCGTTTTTGCACTCGACCCAACCAAAGCTGGCTGGTTCGTTCTCATCTGCCTGCTCTTGTACATTATCTCCTTCGCTATTGGCATGGGGGCGGTCTTCTGGTTGATGAGCTCGGAACTCTTTCCCAATCGGCTGCGGGCCACTGGTGCCAGCATTTCCAGCTTATTCAATTGGATAGCCAACCTGGCGGTCAGCATTACCTTCCTCACGCTCATCGATGTTACTAGCAGGCCAGGCAGCTTCTGGATCTATGCATTTCTTGGCATAGTCGCCTTCATCTTTTGCTGGGCGCTTGTGCCAGAGACCAAAACAAAACCCTGGAGCAGATCGAGCGCTACTGGAAGAACAACAGGCATTGGTTCGACATAACAACCAGATAGCCAAAATCGAGTTTTCTTGGAAAGATTGCTTGCCCTATCTCTAACGTTCCCAAGGTACCAAGGCCAGGAACTGTGTAGAGAGTTGCAAGCTATCTCCATAACAGGGTACAATAGTCTTACCTGCAAAGCAGTGCCAAATCTATTCCCAACGCGCCGCGGCGTTTGGTGTGCCAGATAAAGGAGCCACCATGACGGTATTGACCACCAGTTACAGAATCTGCCCCCTCTGTGAAGCGACCTGCGGCCTGGAAATCGTCAGCCAGGGGCAAGAGGTGCTCTCCATCCGAGGCGACGCCCAGGATGTCTTTAGCCACGGCTACCTCTGCCCAAAAGCCGCGAGCCTTAAAGAACTCCATGCCGACCCTGACTGCATCCGCCAACCCTTGCTGCGCCAGGGCGATCAATGGCTTCCGATCAGTTGGGATGAAGCCTTCGCCGACATCGAACGACACCTGTTGCCTATAATACAAGAGCATGAGCGCGACGCCCTCGCCGTCTATCTTGGCAACCCAAACGTACACCAGCTTGCCAACCAGCTTTATCTCCCTATTCTGCTCAAAGCCGCCGGGACACACAGTATCTTTTCTGCCGCTACCGTCGATCAAATGCCCAAGCAGGTGGCCGCCGGGTTCATGTTTGGCACGCTGCTGAGCGTTCCTGTCCCTGATCTGGAACGCACCGATTATCTGATGCTGCTGGGCGCAAACCCACTCGTCTCCAACGGCAGCCTCATGACTGCGCCCGATATACGGGGGCGCCTGCGTAAACTTCAGCAGCGCGGGGGAAAGCTGATCGTCATTGACCCCTATCGCACGCGCACGGCTCAGATGGCTGATCAGCACTACTTCATTAAGCCTGGTTCGGATGCTCATCTCCTCTTTGCCATGATTCAGACACTCTTCGCCGAAGGGCTGCTGAATCCTGGTCGTCTGGAGGAACACACACTGGGCATCGAGCAGGTACGTGACCTGACCCAGCCTTTTACTCCCGAACGCGTCGCGCCTTTCTGTGGCATCGCTGCCGAGACTATCCGCCACCTCGCCCGTGAGCTTGCCTCTGCCCCGCGCGCTGCTGTGTATGGACGAATCGGTACCTGCACCCAGGAATTCGGCACGCTGGCTAGCTGGCTCGTTGATGTTCTCAACATCCTCACCGGCAATCTTGACCGCGAAGGCGGCGCCATGTTCCCAAAGGCGGCTGCGGGCGCGCGGAATACCAGCGGAGCCTCTGGTAGCGGTCGCGGCGTGCGCCTGGGCCGTTGGAAGAGTCGTGTGCGTGGCCTGCCTGAGTGCTTTGGCGAACTCCCCGTCGCCTGCCTCGCGGAAGAGATCGAAACGTCTGGGGCGGGCCAGGTCCGGGCGCTCATCACCATCGCTGGGAATCCGGCCCTCAGCACCCCCAATGGTCAGCGACTGCAACAGGCGCTCTCGACCCTCGAATACATGGTGAGCATGGACCTGTACCTAAACGAAACCACCCGACACGCCAACGTCATCCTTCCAGCGCCATCCGTGCTCACTCGTTCACATTATGACATAGCACTCTATCAGCTTTCGGTGCAGAACATCGCCCACTATTCCGCGCCCATTTTTGCCCCTGAGCCTGGCATGCTCAACGAGTGGGAGGTCATGCTCCGCCTCTCGGCTATCCTGGCCGGGCACGGTTCATCCGCCGATATAGCGATCCTCGATGAAATGGCGGCCCTGGCACTCATTCAGCGTGAGGTGGCAACGCCTGGCTCGTCCATCACGGGCCGCGACGCTGGGGAGATTCTTCAAGCTCTTGAACCTCGGCGTGGCCCGGAGCGCCTGTTGGATTTCCTGCTGCGCAGCGGCCCCTATGGCGACGCCTTCACACCAGTCAAAACCGGCCTGACACTTGCTGAGCTTGAGGCGCATCCACACGGCATTGATCTTGGCTTGCTTCAGCCGCGCATCCCGGAGGTGCTGCGCACCTCTTCCGGCAAGATCGAACTGGCCCCTGCTGCGCTGGTAGCGGATGTCGAGCACCTGCGTGCCTCACTCGACCGCGCCAACGGCGGTATGCTCCTTATAGGTCGCCGCGACCTGCGCTCCAACAACTCCTGGATGCACAACCTGCATATCCTCGCCAAAGGCAAGAATCGCTGCACGCTGCATGTGCATCCCACCGACGCGGCTCGCCTGGGACTCGTAGAGGGCGAAGCCGCCTGCGTCACCTCTAGCGCCGGTTCTGTAGAAGTCCCTGTCGAAATCACCGACAGTATCATGCCTGGGGTTATCAGCCTGCCGCATGGCTGGGGACACAACCAGCCTGGCAGCCAGCTTGCCATCGCTGCTCAGAACCCTGGCGTGAATACCAATATGCTCACCAGCGAACAATGCACCGATGCGCTGTCTGGCAATGCCGTCTTGAATGGCATCCCCGTAACCGTCAGAGCGATGGCTTCTTCTGCTACCAGGAATGACAACCATGCGCAAGAAGCAATCACCTGAGAACAGGCGTGCCTCGCAGCTTATAGCCGACGTATGCCAGGGCTATAAGCTGCCCGATCCCTTCCGTGGCCGCGCTCAAGGTCTGCCGCCAAACGACCGGCGGCCACTATACCACATCCCAGCAATGAACGCCATCACGATTACCCCCACGCCTGCAATCGAGAACAGGATAATGCTGAGGGTCTTTGGCGAAAGCAGGCCGACACTACTTGAATTACCAGAATTATTGCTGGCGCTGTTCCCGGTGTTGCTCCCAGTGTTATTGCCGTTGCCGTTCGAGCTACTGGCAGGTGTCTTAGTTGGTATTGGCGTTTGAGGTGGAGCCTGGACAGTAAAGGTCCAGCCAGGAAAGGCA
This sequence comes from Ktedonobacterales bacterium, assembly GCA_036557285.1. NCBI lineage: Bacteria > Bacillati > Chloroflexota > Ktedonobacteria > Ktedonobacterales > Ktedonobacterales bacterium. Next base: position 2,832 of record DATBHW010000015.1, on the reverse strand, counting down.
GCCGCCGACCCACTCGTATCATCAACCTCCACCATTGCTGTATGCTTCCCCGCACCAAGCGCAGCCGTATACTGTCCTGTCGGCTGCAACGGATCGTTCGATGTAACTTGAATCTTCGCGTTATCAATCACTGTGCCATCAAGGGTCAACACAAATCTGACAAACGGATTGAGCAATTGCGCCGAAAACTTGATCGTCACATTACCAGAGACGTTCGCCGTAACAGTTCCATTTTGTGCAGGGTCCAGCGAAGAGATACAGGGCGCGCAGCCAACAAACGGACGTGCAGAGGATGCAGGCGCGGCATGGGCCAATTGGCTGCTTAGCCCCGCAATGGCAAGCGATCCGAGCAGCGCCGCCAGAATCAGCACCCGCCTACGGAACTGCAAAGCATCTGAGAGAGACATAGCTACCAAACCTCCTTATTCTCAACGCCAGCGCGCTGCCGTCCATTCATAGCAATAATGAGCATGATAACGCCCTATCCTCACTAACCCCTCTGGCGCCGAAGAAAAGCCAGATGCGACCCACTTCAACTCTCAACCTTCTATAACTGGCTCTAGCATAACAGGCGCGCCCTACCTCTCGCAAGAGACGTGGTTCACAAAACCACAACGACCCATAGCCTCAAACATTCCGGGCAGTAAGAGAACAAGCCTCAAGGGTAGTATAATGGATCAGCCGTAGGGTCCGCTCTGCGCGTAATCGCTTGCTGGCGGGCGACTACTACTGAAGAACATCTCGGCTCCACAAGCAAAAAACGACTCATCGCGTGTACTAGGCTAGAAGGAAGGTTAAGCTTCACATGCAGCAGGTACAACAAGTTCCTAACTTCGATCACCGACTCGTAACCACCGCGTTTGAATTACAAGGGTTCACAGTTATGCAGAACCTGGGTGTGGTGCGCGGCATCATCGTCCGTTCTCGCAGTGCTCTTGGCAATATTGGGGCCAGCTTCCAGCAGTTGTTTGGCGGCAACATCACCATCTATACCGAACTCTGCGAGCAGGCGCGGCGCGATGCCTACGAAATTATGATTCAGCACGCGGCAGCATTGGGTGCGAATGCCATTATCGGCGCTCGCTACGACGCCACTGAGATCACCCAGGGCGTCACCGAAGTCCTCTGTTATGGCACTGCCGTCTTCGTCAGGCCAAATGGCGCGCCAGCCTACGCTGGCGGCCCAGCGCAAGCCTCCGCCGAGCGAATGGCTCCGCCGGTCCCGCCACAGCCAGGGCAATACCCTCATCCGAACCAGTAATAGTCATTCTCCTCATAGAAGGGCGAGACGAGCAGCCGTGTCTCTTGCCCTTCTGTGCGCTTGCCCGCTCTGCCCTTGCGTGGTATCATCAGAATACTCAGTATTGTAGATCAAGATAAACGAAACAAGCAGGACATTTCAGCCTTCGCGGCCAGAGGAACAAATATTATGGAGAAAAGGCCGCTCCCGGTATCAAATGCCATCGAACTGCGACGGCGTAACCACGAATTATCCATCTTGACCGCCTTCGCCAGCGCACTCAATCGCTCTGTAGAACTCGATCAGACCCTTCAGACCAGTCTCTCCCAGGTCGCAGAACTGCTTGGCCTTCATACTGGCTGGGTCTGGCTCATCAATGAAGAGACCGGCAAAACCTATCTGGCCGCGTCGCAGAACCTTCCGCCAGCCTTGCAGAATAATCCCCGGCGCATGAAAGGCATTTGTCACTGCCTGGATACTTACCTGGAAGGCGACCTGGAAGGCGCAGCCAACGTCAACGTCCTCACCTGTAGTCGTCTTTCGGGACTGGTTGATGGCGCTAACGGCCTGCGCTATCACGCCAGCATCCCATTGTACGCACACGAGAAGAAGCTGGGTGTCCTTAACGTTGCCAGCACCGACTGGCGCGAGCTTTCGCCCGACGATCTGCGCCTGCTCTATACCATCGGTGATCTGCTCAGCATCGCCATCGAACGCTCGCGCCTCTTCGCCCGCAGCGCCCAGATGAGCGTCGTCGAGGAGCGCAACCGGCTTGCCAGAGAGATACACGACACGCTGGCTCAGGGCTTAACCGCCGTCAGCCTGCAACTGGAATCCGCCGATGCCCTGCTGGAGACACACGCCGACCCTGAGCGCATACGCAAGGCCGTCCATCAGGCGTTGAAACTCACGCGCGCAAATCTCGAAGAAGCCCGCCGCTCGGTTCTTGATCTGCGCGCTGCTCCGCTGGAAGGACACACCTTAAAGAAGGCGCTGGAAGCGTTGACAAAAGATGTGACCGCGCGAGGTGAAACCAGGGTGCGCTTCGAGGCGTTTGGCGATGATCGCCCGCTTCCAGTACGCATCGAGGCAGGGCTGTACCGTATCGCCCAGGAAGCCTTGACGAATATCGCCCGGCATGCGGAGGCTATAGAGGCACGTCTGCGGCTGGAGATCACCCCGGAGCAGATTCGGCTGCGTATCGGGGATAATGGGCAGGGCTTCGAGCCATCCCAGGTACCTACAGATCGCTATGGGCTCATCGGTATGAACGAGCGTGCCAGGCTTCTGGGTGGTACGCTATGCCTGGAAAGCAGCCCTGGCGCTGGTACCTGCCTGGAAGTGAGCATTCCGCTCAAATAACTATCCTGATAAGATTGAAAGTCCTCTTCGCAACTTTTTGTGCTAGTATTCCCATAGGTGTAGTTTCTGTAGTTTCTGTTGTTCTTATATAACGTCACCCGATGTGCAAGTTGTTTAAGCCACGAGGCGAGCGAACTGAAGTGGCTCCTCGCCCAAGGAGGTAGTTGTCCAGACGGCCATCGTATGCATCAAAACTTTGCGGAGCAGTCGGTTCCAGAGATGCCAGGTAT
>DATBHW010000014.1 GCA_036557285.1 Ktedonobacterales bacterium | reverse complement strand
AACAAAGCCCGCTTCTTTAGGGACGGATTGTGCAATACTTTATTCTAAAGCACAGAACTTTATTCTAAAGCGCACAACACTATTCTAAAGGGACAACTCTCACAACACCCGAGCAAGCTTACTCGACTGTTACCGATTTGGCCAGATTCCGCGGCTGATCGATGCTGCATTCGCGCGCGATCGCCGCGTGATAGGCGAACAGCTGGAGCGGGATCACCTGCAGCAGGGGCGCGAGTAGCTCGTGCGCGGAGGGGACGTAGAACACGTCGTGGGCGTGCTGCGCGATGGCCGCGTCTCCTTCGGTGGCCACCGCCACGACGCGCGCATCACGGGCACGAACCTCTTGAATATTGCTGATAACCTTATCATACGTTTTACTGGCAGTAGCAATCGCCAGCAGCGGCGTATCGGGGTCCAGCAGTGCAATAGGTCCATGCTTCAATTCACCAGCAGGATAGCCCTCCGCGTGAATGTACGAAACTTCTTTGAGCTTCAGCGCCCCCTCCAGCGCGATCGGGTAGCCCGCGCCGCGGCCGATGAACATGAAGCTCGAGCAGGTGGAGAGCTTGCGCGCCACTGCCTGAAGGTGGTCCTCCCCACGGTCCGCCCGGTCCAGGATCTGCTGCATCTGCCCCGGGATCGCCTCGAGGCCAGCGAGCACCCGCGCCAGTTCATCGGCGCTCAGCGTCCCGCGCAGGCACCCCAGGTGGAGCGACAGCAGCGCCAGCACCGTGACCGACGTCACGAACGTCTTGGTGCCCACGACACAGATCTCCGGCCCGGCCTGGAGATAGAGCACCGCATCTGAGAGGCGCGTGATCGCGCTGCCCACGGTGTTCGTCAGCGAAATGACCGGCGCGCCACCATCACGTGCCTGGCGCACTCCGGCCAGCGTATCAGCCGTCTCTCCAGACTGGGTAATGGGAAGGCACAAGACCTCCGCCCCAACCACAGGATCACTGTAGCGAAACTCAGAAGCCGATATCACCTCCACCGGGATACGTGCCCACTGCTCCAGCATGTATTTTGCAATCAACCCGGCATATAAGGACGTGCCACAGGCCACCACCACCACCCGCTGAATGCGGTGCAGCACGCCCTGGACTTCCAGTGCGCCCAATTCCGGCAGGCGAAGCTCCAGCCCGGACGGCGTTTCGATCAGGCGACCCAGCAACGCGCGGCGAATGGCCTCCGGCTGCTCGTGAACCTCTTTGAGCATGAAGTGGTCGTAGCCGCCCTTCTCTGCTGCCTCCACATCCCACTCAATCGTAAGCGGCTCGCGCACAATGCGATTCCCCGCCAGATCACAGAGTTCCACGCTCTCTGGTCGAAGCGCCACCAACTCGCCTTCTTCCAGAATGATGACCTGGCGTGTGTGCTTCAGCAAAGCAGGAATATCCGAAGCCAGGAATTGCTCATGCTCACCCAGTCCGACAATCAGTGGGCCAGCATAACGCGCGCCGATCAACATATCCGGGTGACGCTGGCTGACTACCGCAATAGAATACGTGCCAGTTACCCGACCCAACGCAAGGCGTACCGCTTTGAGCAGATCGCCATTGGTCCTGGCATAGTGCGACTCAATCAGGTGCGCCAGAACCTCCGTATCAGTCTCAGAGAGAAACTGATGCCCCTGGCTGCGCAGTTCCTCGCGCAGTTCGGCGTAATTCTCAATGATGCCATTATGCACCACCGAAATCTCACCCTGGCAATCGCTGTGGGGATGGGCATTATCATCATTTGGCCGACCGTGTGTTGCCCAGCGGGTATGCCCAATCCCTACCGAGCCAAGGGGGCCATCATCTTGAATGACGCCAACCAGATTGGCGAGTTTGCCCGCGCGCTTGCGCACTGCCACCCTACCATCATTCCCCAGCACCGCAATCCCCGCCGAGTCATAGCCGCGATACTCTAAGCGCCGCAGGCCATCGAGTAAGATGGGGGTTGCCTGCTGCGCGCCAACATAGCCAACAATTCCGCACATGGGAATAGACTCCTCCCTTGAATCCAGAAGGCAAACAATCTGTATTCATACCGCTGACTTCGTTTTGGCCCGGCAGTCGCCTGCCGGTTTTGTCGAAGCCTTCGTAGGGGTCGGCTACTCCCTGGAGGCATCCGCTGATTTCCCGCTCATAAGTGCCAACTCTGAACGAGCCAGCCCAACAAGTCGGTTCGATACGCCTCCTCCTCGTCAACTGGGAGCCTCCTCCTCCCAGCCCATGCGCTACTGAGCCGTTACATTTCACCATATCCTCATTAAAGGATACCGTAATACGGAAACTTTGCCAAGCCCCTAAATCTGGCGCAGATTGGCCCTTGCTATGAAGTAGTTCGCGGTATCGGCGTGAGCGTTACCGTCACATCAGCAGGCGTCGTCTGCTCGCTAATATCAGCAGACACCGTCACCTGAACCGGCAGCACATAACTCCCCGGACCCAGGCCACCGACATCCACTACTGGGGTGAGTTCTACCGCATTGAGTTCAGGCAACGGCCCTTGCAGAGTCACAGACACCGAAGGCGGGGTGATGGTCCCTGTCAGATTTGGCGGCAGATTCTTCAGGGTCACGGGCGCGCTTGCCGTTACTTTGCCCTGCAATGGCGCAATATAGATTGAAACAGTCACCGTCGAAATGGAAGTACTCGAAATCCCTAATGGAAGATCAAGCCCAATCACGCGAGTAAGCGTTCTGATTGCTCCCGCAATATCAATTGGTTTGGTGTTGATAGAATTGGCGTCTCCAAGCCCAGGCACTGTCCCCTGAATCGTAATCGAAGGGGGGGCCACCAGCACACTTGTCACGGCATAGCCATCGCCAGGGTTGCCGTGAAGCTGCGGCACTACCGAGACCGTCCGATAGGAACCAGTTGCCAGAGCAGGCGTATTACCCGTCTTGCTATCAGGAACCACATACCACCACAGCGCAAAGGTAGAAACCAGCGCCAGCAGAAAACGCAGCCCCAAGGTGTGGAAGATAAAACGCGCGCCGGCTCGCAATCCCCTGGTCACGCGGGAACTCAGGTTGTGGGTTGGTGAATTCTCTTTGGATAGCATACCTCAAGCCCGATCCTCATGGCCGATCTCCAGCCTTCAATTTATCGCGCGCAAAGCCGCCAGTAGCTCCCAAAGGGATACGCCCCGAAGTCGCAGGTCGGCGCATCCGCCGTCCAGGTGAGCGCAGGGATACCAGCATCCGTCGCAGACGATCTTCGCTTACATTCCGTATTAGCCGCCCATGCTCAGCCAGCGAAATCGTGCCAGACTCTTCTGAAATAATGATGGCAATCGCATCCGTTTGTTCCGTCAGGCCAAGGGCCGCGCGATGGCGTGTCCCCATATCGGCATACGCATGCATCGCATCTGAAAGAGGGAGCAGCACCGCAGCAGCAATCAATCGATCACCGCGAATAATCACAGCGCCATCATGCAGCGGCGAATTCGGGTAGAAGATCGTCAACAACAACTCGGCGCTGACCAGCGCATCCATCCGCACTCCGGTAGCCGCATAATCTTCCAGACCCGTACTGCGTTCAATACAAATCAAAGCGCCCGGCTGCCGACGATCTTTCAGGCGTGTTGACGCCTGACAAATCTCGTCAACAGTACGCTCGGTTCCGCGTGAAAAACTCGTGCGAGGGCGATTCATCACTTTGCTGCTGCGCCCCAGGTATTCTAACAGGCGTCGTAACTCCGGCTGAAAGATCACCGGCAGCGCAATCAAGGCCGCAGGAATGGAGTAGCGCAAGAGCCAGTTGAGCAGGGTCAGGTGAAAGACCGAACTGATAAGGATACCAGCCACCAGGACAATAACCAGCCCTTGCAGAATCTGATCGGCGCGAGTTCCCCGCACCAGCACAAGGATGCTGTAGATAACCAGGGTCACGATCAGAATGTCTAACGCATCAACCCAGGTCAGGCGATCAAACAGCAAATGAAGGAAGGAACTCATACCACTCCTCCCCGCTGCCTCACAACCAGGGGACACGCCACAGAGAAGAACACCCCATGACAAGATAGCTTGTTGGTTCGTATACCCCGCACAGCAAAGCTCCAGGATACCTGTATCCAGGCGTGCTCTGCCACATCTTGCCCCGTCGATCTAGGCCCGTCGTGCTTGCAGTTCTTGCAACTGCCGCATGCGCTCAAAGGCAATCGTATTATTCGGGTCCACTTTGGCAAGGTTGCGGTAGACACGCACCGCCTGTTCGTATTCGCCAACCTCCGAGTAGGTCTGCCCAAGTAAATCATACGCCTCAAAGTTGCTTTTGTCCATAGCAATAAGTTGTTGCAGCGCAGCAACCGCCTCTTTAGTCTCATGGCTGGCAAAATAATGGCGGGCAATCATAGACTGATGCTGCGCCGCCTCGTCACGCCGCCCGGCCTGGAGGCAATATTGGACTATCTCCATGCGCGCCTGCACATTATCAGGGATCAATTGTACCACCTGACGGAAGGCGCTCAGCGCCTCTTCTCGGCTCCCCATATCCCAATAAATCGAAGCAATCCGCTGGAGTATTTTCGCCGCCTCGGCGCTCTGCCCGGTATGCAAATGAAGCTCCACCGCCACGCGCAGTTCGCTCAGCCCTTCATCAAGCAATCCCCAGCCAACATAAATATCGCCAAGTTCTGCGTGGGGGGCTGGCTCCTGGGGAGCCATAGAGCACATCTTTTTCAGCACATCAATCGCCATCTCCACCTGCTTATTCGCGCGGTAGTACTTGACCAGTTGCGCGTATTCTTGCAGGCTCTTTGGCATCTCCGCGCTCTGCAAGGATGAGGCTGGCGACGATGAATAGACAGCCTCCTGGGCTGGCAAGACTTGCTTCACCTGTTGAGCTATTTGCTGCGCCTTCTCAAGCTGCCCCGCTTGCTGGTAGGCTTTCGCCAGCAGCAGCGAGATCTCCACATCTGGCGCGTGATGCTCCTCGTTATTTTCACGCGGGCGCGCCCCCCAGGCAGAGGGATCAAGAGGTGAACGCCGCGCCGCAATGGCCGCCTCCTCCAACTCGCGAGCAGCATTCATCGCGTTGGTCGCGCCGCCCTGATCCAGATAGCACTTGGCGATAGCGTAACGGCAGAGGACTTCCATCCCCGGCCCATTCATCGCCTTCTGGTAGCTCATAATGGCTTCACTGAATCGCCCGGCCTGCTGCTGAATTTGCCCAAAGCTATAGCGCAGGTCCACATTGGAAGGTGATGCGTCCACCACCTGGGCATATTCACGCACCACCACCTCATAATAACGCTGGCCGTCACCACGCAGCGCTTTGAGCAGGCGTCCCAGCACATCCAGAGCAGCAACACGATTTGCCCCAGCCCCCATCGTTCCTACGGAACCTGGTGTCGCGCTGGTCCCAACCCCCGTTGCCACCGCAATCTGCCAGCGCACCAGCGCCATCGCATTGCGCGGGTCCAATTGCAGCACCCGTTGGTATTCGCCAACTGCCTGAGCGCCGCGGCCAGCTTTCATCAGTGCCAGCGCATAATTCAGGCGCATCGGCACATGATTCGGGTTCTCCTGAAGAGCCTGCTCATACTCCTGAATCGCTTTATCAGCATAGCCCATACGCAAATACGACTCAGCAGCGGTCATGCGCTCGCGCATCAATTCCTCAGCGCGGCCATGAGACGAGAGCAGGTTAATCAGGCGAACGCGATAGGGCAAATTATTCGGCTCAAGCTCCAGAATGCGCCGGTAGGTAGCAATCGCATCATCCACACGCCCGTGTACCAGATAAGTATCGATCAAAATAGTATATTTGGTAATCGCCTGCTCTGTTTTCCCCTGTTTGACATAGATTTCGCCCAGCATCAGATGAACATCGAGGTACTGGGGCGCCATCTCAATGACACGCAGACACTCCTCGATAGCGGCAGTAAGCAAGCCATGCGCGACATACTTGTCAATATCACGAACAGAAGCAATCACCTGCGAGCGCAGCGGCTCAGGCAGCGGAGGAATCCCACTTGGCGTCGGGCCTAACATCCCACTCTGCGAACGCAGCTCCCCCGAACCTGCTCCAGCCGCGCCAAGAAGCGCCTTGAGCGGGTCAGATGCGGTGCCAGCAACAGCGGCTCCAGTGGGCGCTGCTCCATACGCCAGCGAAGCAAGGGGATCAGAAGCAATACCCCCATCCTGGAAAGAACCCGGAGGCATCGCCCCTGGCTGTGAAGCCGACTGACCGGCCAGCGCACCCAGCGACTGCAAGGAACCGGACATCTGAGCCTGATGCGCGCTCGCCGGAGCAGGGCTGGAGAGCCAGTCATCATTGGAAGCCCCGGAGAAACCCTGCCCTCCTGCGTTATTCCCCAAAGAGATGGTGGGGGGTTCACCAGGCTGGGCAAACGAGATGGTGGCCGGGTCGGCAATATTCGGTTGACTGGGCGAGGATCCACCACGCTGGCCGAAGGTAATTGTTGGCGGCTCCGGTTGATGTGGCGATGCTGGCGATGCCGCGCCTCCGTGCATTTCGCCTTCGGCCATCATCTGCTCAACCTCAGCAATTTGATCTTGCCAACTCCGGCTGCGCAGGAAGCCAAGCAGCGCATTATACACCGTCTCGGTCTGATCCAATTCACCCAGCGCCCGATGCGCTTCAGCGGCTTCATGGCACAGTTGGATCAACTGATCTGATTCTTCCAGCGTCAGCGCGTCCAGATTCACGCGATCCACTGCCTCATCGAAATGTTGCGCAGCGGAGTTCAGATCCCCCATCGCTCGATAGCACTGCCCCAGCGCATAAAAGCAAGAGAGCGCGTAATCGGGATCGTTGAGCAGTTCACCAAACTGCTCAATAGCCTCCTGCCAGCGCTCCTGCTCTTGATAGAGCCACCCAAGAAAATAGCGGGCGTCAGGTCGATCAAATCCACTACTGATAATCTGCTCGCAGAGATCAATCGCCTCGGCAATTCGCCCCTCCGTCTGGGCCGTCTGCGCCTGGCGCAACGCGCTGGCAACCTGCGCAGCAGTCATGCGCTTGCGCCCGTTTTGCTCGCTTGATCCTGCTCGGCCAGCATTTCCTGCCCCCTTGCCTCCCCCCTGCGCCGATGGTGTGCCTTTCTTCGCCATGCTGTTCCCCGTCCTGCCCATGATGTCTGCACTCAACGCCTCTGGTTCGGCGGGAGCATCCCGCGCCGCCGGATCAGAGACCATCCCCGGCGTTATCGCCGAGGGAACAGAGAATTTGCCGGTGGACGAACTCGCCTGAAGTCCCGCGAGTGGCCCGGTCCAGAGCGGAACCCCACCATCACTCAGATCAGGCTCCGCCAAAACCATATAGGTGGCTAGTTCCTCACGTATCGCCTTTCTTGTTGCCGAGGAGTCAGGTGGGCTATCTGAAAGGCGAGCAAGCATTTTCCTGGCCTGCTCGTTCTCAGGATCCTCCCGCAGCGCTGCTTCACAATGCTGCCTGGCGTGTGCCAACTCGCCTTGCTGGGCATATCCCCGCGCCGCAGCGAGATGTTCTCGGAGCGCAGAAGAAAAATCGCTCTTACCGCGAAAATGCTCAGCAAGCCGCTCGTGCGGTCCTGGCTCCTCAGGCGATAGCTGCGCAGCTTTCTGCCAGGCGGCCTCGGCACGCGCTGCCTGAGCGGATTCTGCATAGTAATCGCCTAACGCGAGATACGCATGAAAAGCGTCGCCGCGACGCTGAAGAATAACATAGAGTTCAGCAACCTTTCCCAGCGCAATACTATTGCGCGCATCCTGCTCCAGCACGCGGAGATATTCCGCCAGCGCCGCCTCCCATTGTCTGGTCTGCATATAGCAGAAGCCCAGCCCACGCCGCGCGCCTGGATCAGCAGGGAACTCTGCCAGCGCCCGCTGATATTGCCTGGCTGCCTCAGCCCACTGGCGATCCCAGCGGAAACTATCGGCCTGGCTCATGGCCGCAGCAAACATCTCCCGATTCCCTGGCATGAACTCAGACCCCTTTTGAGCGCATTCCCTACGCTGGTCATCTTATCGCCGCGCCGCGCCAGGTTCATGCTGGAAGTTTGCCCACTCATGCGCCAGCAGGCCAGTTCTGGCCGCATCTGACCGCATCCAGCCATGCCTCACTCGCGCCTAGTATAACATACAGCGACAATCCTCTCCGGCTTGACAACCCATATAGCCTGCCTGATCGTTTACTATATCGCTTACCGGAGCAGTGCTGGAGCGTGTGAGCGCCTTTCTATGCTGTGGTACTAAGGTACTAGCAAGAACTCAGTAGCTCAGTTCGCGGCTTTGCTATCCTGCTTAGCAATTTTCTGACCGTTTTTCTGCTCTAGCCGCTTCTCCAGCGCCGTTCTGGCGGCGGCGCCAGAGCTAGCTCCGATAATTGATAAATTGCAACTCAACCGAATAATCCTGTTTCTTGAGGGTCGCTATCACGGCCTGAAGGTCATCGCGGCTTTTGCCCACCACACGGACAGCATCGCCCTGAATCTGTGGGCGCACCTTAGGGTGCTGGTCACGAATCAGCTTGGAGATCTCGCGTCCAAGCTCCGGCGAGATGCCCTGTTGTAGCTCAAACATCTGCCGCACCTGGCTGCCCGCCGCCGTTTCAATCTTTCCTGGCTTCAAAATCTTCAGAGAAAGGCTGCGGCGGATCAGCTTGCTCTCCAACACATCGCGGATACTTTTCAGCGTGAATTCGCTGTTGGTCGTAATGGTTATGCTTTTCCTGGCCTCATAGCGAATATCCGTTTTCGTATCTTTTAGATCAAAGCGTGTCTTCACCTCGCGCCGCGTCTGATCGAGCGCATTGACCAGTTCCTGTTCTTCAAACTGAGACACGACATCAAAAGAGTTTTCTCCGGCCATCTCACTCATCCTCTTTGCTGCAAAGCGGCTGAAGCATCAAAAGAATACATAGCGAAGGATATAGCAAGCCCTATTGTATCCTACTGAAAATGCCTTGACAAATAATCAGAGCCGCCTGGCCGTTTCTCGGCTCTTGTCGCTGTTGCCAGGTCAGGAGTAGAATGATCATGCTATCCAGTCTTGCAGCAAGGAGCGGCGCTATGAGCAGAGCAACACAGGCGGCTTTCCTCTACCAGTTACAGCAGCTTGACGGAGAAATCGAGCGTGTCGCTGCTGAGAGCCAGGCGATCAACGTCGCGTTACAGGACGACTCAGCGTTACGCCAGGCGCAGCAAGAACTTGAATCAGCGCAGCATTCCTTGCGACAGCGGCAGCAAGCGCAGCGCGCAGCCGAACAAGAACTGGCCGACCTGGCGGCTCGTATCAAGGGCCACAACGACCGCCTCTACAGCGGCGCTGTCACGAATCCGCGTGAATTAGGATCGCTGCAACAAGAGGTACAACATCTGCGCGAACTTCACAACACCCAGGAAGATCGGGTTCTGGAAGCAATGGCAGCGGCAGAGGACGCTCAGGCGCTCGCAGAGAGCAGGAGGGCCAGGCACGAAGCGGCTGAAAAGACACGCCAGCAGGAACAGACCGCGCTTGGCGAGCGTCAGCGTCAGGTGGAGGCAAAACTGGCGGAACTGCGTCAGCGACGACAAAGCCTGGCCGAAAGCGGCGATCCCTCGCTGATTCGGCGCTATGAGCAGATTCGTCGCACTCGCGGCGGCAAGGCGGTGGCGATAGCCGAAGGCGGCACATGCCAGGGATGCCGTGTCGTCCTGACGGCCAGCGATATGCAGCATCTGCGCAGCAGCGCGGATATAACGACTTGCGGCAACTGCGGGCGAATCCTGTACCTCCCTTAAACAACCAGCAAGAGCTTGTCAAGCAGTAAGCAGGTAGGCGCTCATGCAGGCAGGTTTCTGGCTTCTCATATACTCAGAAAGGAGGCTCCATGATCGAGCCAGGCCAACGACTCATCCTGCGCACCGATGGTGGCTCGCGTGGCAATCCTGGCCCTGCCGGCGCGGGTATAGTCATTGAGAACGCGGAAGGCAAACCGCTTGCCCAGGGGCGCAAGTTTCTAGGGCAGATGACGAATAATCAGGCGGAATACCATGCCCTCATACTTGGGTTGCAAGCGGTGACACGCTATCAGCCGGTAGCTGTGCAAGTCTTCCTGGATAGCGAACTGGTCGTCCACCAGATGAACGGACGCTATCAAGTAAAAGGTGCCCGCCTGCTTCCGCTCTATCAGCAAGTAAAACAACTGGCAGCGCGGCTGCCAGCAGTGCAGTTTGCGCACGTCCCCCGCAGCCAGAATCGTCGCGCCGACACTCTTGCCAACGCGGCAATGGATGCTGGCGCCTGATCCAATGCACCCCACTTTCAAGCGCCTGATGGCTCAATATGCCCTGAACCATCTCCTGCATTTGGGAAAATGTGAGCTACGACCACGAACCAATCAGATTTGCATGCTACAATAGCGACATGACATCAGGCACAGAGATTGCAGCCAGAAAGAGTACTCTTTCTGGCGCAGGTGAACGCCTTGCAAACGATACGGAAACCGAAGCTCGAAAAGTCGGCTGATACATTTCCCAATACGACGCGCTGGTACTGGCGGCTCTTGCGGGCAGCAGGTATTGCCCTGGCGCTCTTGACGGTGCTGGTCGGGTTTCTCTGGTGGCGGCTCAATGCCACCGAGACCAATTTCAGCGGCGCGCACTTCAACCAGGAGCAAAACGCCGTCTGGGCGGAGCATGCCTGGGTTGGAGAATCGCACACGCCCCAGGAATATGATGACCTGGCAGCCCTGCTCAGACAGGAACAGATTGGCTACCTCTTTCCCCACGTCGGCCCGCTTAATGGCGACGGGACCATTCCATTGGACCTCTACCCCAACGCCGCTGCTTTTGTCCGCGAGATGAAGTCACGCCTGCCCAATCTCAAAATCCTGGCCTGGATAGGACAGATCGAGAAAGATGGCGGCGGACCTCTTGACATGTCCAACGCGCAAACGCGCGCCAATATCGCTGCCGAGGCCCGGCGCTTTACCCAGGCTCTCGGCTTTGATGGCATCCATTACGACATCGAGCCGGTTCACAACCTTAACCCCCATTTTATCGATCTACTCGATGAGACACGCGCCGCCATCGGTTCCAGCAAAGTCCTTTCCATATCAGCACCCAAATGGGCGCCAGCCGCGCGCGTTATCCCCTTCGTCCAGGCCATCTCCGGGCGAGGGACGGCCTGGTGGACCACCTATTATTTTCTCATCGTCAGCTCTCACATCGATCAGTTGGTAGTGATGATGTACAACACCGCGCTGCCAACAGCCGACCTCTATGAAACGTTGGTCAAACAGGAGACAGCGCATATCCTGGACGCCAACAGCCACGCTCAGCACCCAGCCCAGGTGCTGATTGGCATCCCCACCTATCATGATAATGGGCCAGGCTTCCACGACTCAGCCGAGAATATGTTCAGTGGCCTGCGCGGCGTGACGGCTGGCCTCAACAGCGGGGAAGATACCAGCCACTTCGGCGGCATCGCTATCTATCCGCTCTGGCTGACTACCGAGAGCGACTGGCAGACATACAATCACCTCTGGCTGGGGGAATAGCCAGCAGGCTCCATAGCAGTGCTGCTGGCCCCATCAGGCTTCGACTTTTGGAAGTGGTCCATCGTCGGCATCTTCTCCATCACGCCCCACTGGTCCAGCAGATTCACCGGGCGCCCGGCGATAAAGCGTCCAGCGCCGTGACTCCGGCAGCGCAATCGGCTCAGCCCTCGGCGAAGGAGCATCGAGTGGGTCTGCCTCTGTCTGGCGGATATGGGCCAGGCCCTCTGAATGATCGGTTCGCGCGGCAGGTGGCAGTTCCATCGGGCGACCAGGCGTAAGATAATGCCCCAGGATAAGCGCGCAGCCAACGGCCAGCGGAATCAGCCCGGCCAGCAGCCAGGGGCCAAGATGGTATGGACTGACTAACGACGGCGGCATGTAAAAACCAATGGGGTAGAGGCCCAACGTCAACGCCAGACCAACCATCGCGGTAATCAGGCCACCATGAAGGACTCCCGCTCGCCTGATGAGCAAGGGCTTCGGCAATGTGTTGCGCCGTTTATCGGGTGGGGTAATGCCACGCGCAATCATTGCCATACGCTCGCGGTGTTCCAGATAGCGCCGCAGCGAGAGAAAGCTCAGAAAAACAATTAAGACGAGCAACCAGCCCAAAGCAAGCACAAGGAGATCATTCATCGTTTTCTTTCCTGGCAACCAATCTGCGTCTGGTCTCTATCTTACCATCTACCATATGGCTTCTGGAGTAAGAGCATATGTTGCAATATTTTGTTTCGTGTTATTATATGGGACAAAGAAAGCTGGCTCAAGCAGAACGCCGCGCTGGCAAGAAAGCCCTGGCAATGCTCGCGCACCACTACTGATCGCTGAGGAGCCGTATGAGCCATAATGGTTCACGAAACTTTTTAGACTGGCTTCTGCTCAAACAGGATATGAATGACGAGCAGATGCCACTCTCCGCGCGGGCCTTTGAGTCCTATTCCCCGGCCATTCCTCAAACTCAGTCGGCCACCGAGGAGGCTGAACGCGAAAAGGAGTTCGTGCGCCGATCATGCCAGGGGGACCAGGACGCCTTCGCCGTGCTGGTACGCAACCATCAGCGCCGGGCCTTTATTCTGGCGTTCCGCATGTTGAATGACAACGAAGAAGCCGCTGAGGCAGTTCAGGAAGCTTTTCTGGCGGCCTGGCAGGGCTTACATACCTTCCGAGGCGAAGCGCGCTTCTCCACCTGGCTCTATCGCGTCGTTTATCACTGCTGCCTGCGCATGCTGGAGCAGCGCCGCCGTAATACGC
Organism: Ktedonobacterales bacterium; assembly: GCA_036557285.1. Lineage (NCBI taxonomy): Bacteria > Bacillati > Chloroflexota > Ktedonobacteria > Ktedonobacterales > Ktedonobacterales bacterium. The sequence goes on along the minus strand of DATBHW010000014.1, from coordinate 40,912 downwards.
GCGATCTGGATGCAGCGACAGCCCAGGCCGAACATCAGGCGGCCCTGGAATCAGGCCAGGAAATTCAAGCCCTGGTCGCTGACCGAGAGCGCCAGAAGACTATTCGGCAAGCTATCCAGGAACTGCCTGGGAAGTATCGCGCCGTCTTGATCTTGCGCCATCTGCAAGAACTGACCTATGAGGAGATTGCCCAGGCGCTCAGCCTTCCGGTGGGAACCATCAAAACCCATCTGTTCCGCGCGCGCAACCTCTTGAAAGAACGCCTCCAATTGCTGGAGCATGAAGAGTCCTCGTCTCCATCTCCGACTCATCCAAACGCCCCCCAGCCTCTACCAGCTTCTGAGAAGCCCGCGCCCTCACTTCTTGCCCGTTTTGCCTCTCCATTCCTGCGCCTGGAATCAGCAGGCGAGCGAGGAAGGAGTGAGAGATCATGATCTGCTCACGAGCACAGCGCCTGCTGCAACTCTATATCGATCACCGCCTCAGTCTGTCACACACGCGCGCTTTGGAGCGCCACCTGGCTCATTGCGCCGCCTGTCGCTTCGAGTGGACGCAGCTTGAAGATTTGCTTGCAGACATACACAGCCTGAGCAACATCACCGAACCAGCCTGGCTCACTGAAGCGATCATGGCGCGCATCGCCGAAACAACCGCCCAGGCTCCAGAGAAGTTGCCAGCCGAAACACGCAAGCTCCGGCAACGAGCAAGCCATCGGGCAGGCTTCCGGCCAACCATGCAAGACCTGATACTCTCTTCCATGCTGGCAACCATCGTAGTCATCAGCTTCGTGCTGTTTCAGCCAGTCTTGCGCAATGGGTTGGTCAAGAGTGTGAATCCGCTGGTGGGGCCGGTGCTGGCCGGGCTGCAATTCCTCATATCGCCAGATGCTGGAATCATGGGCTTGTTTGTCTGGCTGCTCTGGATACTTCTGGGCGTCTGCATCACCCTGGTATTGGCGGGGAGCGAGGTTCGCTCGCACTGGCGTCAGCGCATACGTAACAGGCTGCCGCAGGGCTGGCGCTAGCACAGACCCCCTACCGCATTGCCGGGCAATCGTGTCATAATAGGGGAAGCCAAAAACACCCATCAAAACGGCTCGACCCCAGGAGGACACACATGCAGGCCCCTTCACCTGATCTGCAAGCCTATCGCCGCTTCTTCCCTGCCCTCAATCAGACCATCCAGGAACACCCTCTTGTCTTTTTCGATAACCCCGGCGGTACCCAGGTTCCCTCAACCGTCCTTGACGCGATGACCGCCTATCTTACGCGGGCCAATGCCAACACCGGCGGCGCCTTTGCCACCAGCCGCCGCACTGACGCCATTATCGCCGAAGCTCGCGCCGCAATGGCCGATTTCCTTAACGCCGACGCGGATGAGATCATCTTCGGCGCGAATATGACCACGCTCACCTTCGCCATCAGCCGGGCGCTGGGGCAGGCATTCCAACCGGGCGATGAAATCCTTGTAACCAGACTGGATCACGATGCCAATATTGCCCCCTGGCTGGCCCTCCGTGAAAGTGATGTCGTCATCCAAACCGCAGAGTTTCAACCGGCCACCTGCACATTGGATATGGATGATCTCCGCAGCAAGCTCTCGCCGCGCACCAAGCTCGTCGCAGTAGGCTATGCCTCCAACGCGGTAGGCACTATCAACGATCTGCCAACGATTATCAAATGGGCGCGCGAGATCGGGGCGCTGGTCTTTGTTGATGCCGTTCAGTACGCGCCACACGGCCCCATAGATGTTCGCGCGCTGGATTGCGATTTCCTGGTCTGTTCGGCCTACAAGTTTTTTGGCCCCCACCTGGGCATCCTTTATGGCAAGCGCCCGCTGCTGGAACAACTGATGGCCTATAAAGTGCGTCCAGCCCCCAATGAACCACCAGGAAAGTTCGAGACCGGCACACTGAACCACGAAGGCATTGCAGGGTTGCTCGGCGCGCTCGATTATCTGGCAATGCTTGGCCGGGATCATGCCGACCTCTATCCCGAAACGTATCCCGACTGGAGCGGACGCCGCCGCGCGCTCAAGCTGGCAATGCGCGCCATCCAGGAATATGAGCGTGGATTAGTCGCCTATCTCCTCGACTGCCTCAGCAGCATCGTTGGCCTCAGCCTGTTGGGGCTGACACACCCCGAAGACCTGCCCCGCCGCGTACCCACTGTTGCCTGTATCAGCAATCGCCATACCCCTCGTGATATGGCCCGCGAACTGGGCGAACACGGCATCTTCACCTGGGACGGCAATTACTACGCGATGGCCTTGATGGAACGCCTGGGCCTGGGCGAACAGGGCGCGCTGCGCATCGGGCTGGCGCATTACAACACCACCGAGGAAATTGATCGGCTGATTGCCGTACTGCGGGAACTCCACACAGAAATAGAAACGCCCTGAAACGCCTGAGCCAACTCAAGCGTCCGGGGGTGCAGCGCATATCATATAATGAAAGAAATGAAGTATTCACCTGGCGCCTTGATACCAGGGTAGATATGCTCCGATGCCAGGGGAGAGGCTATTGACAAGCTTGAGGGACGTGCTATACACTCGCGCCAACCGCTGCTCCAGGCCAGCCTTGACTCACACCTGTAGCACACGCCTGTAGCCTCTTGATCCTCAAGTCAAGGCGAGAGCGAGATTTTTGCCGGAAAGGGAGAGACCACAGGTGAGAGGGCATAGCACGCCACCTGAAGAACCATTTGCAACGCCTATAGATGCATCTATGGATGGTGTCCACAGCCATCCAGGCGCACTGATCTGGCTTCCCAGCGCCATTACGACTATCGCATTGGTAGCGGGTTTTGTCGGGATAGTCCTTGCTGCCGACCCCAGCGAGCCAAATCGTTTCGTGTATATTCCACTGCTGGTAGGGTTAGCGGTCTTTTGCGATGGCATTGATGGGCGCGTGGCGCGCGCGCTGGGCGCGTGTTCTAAATTCGGCGAAAACTTTGATTCGTTCGCTGATCTGGTTGCCTTTGGCGTCGCGCCTGCTTTCATGATTTATCAACTCTTTTTGCGCGAGCTACCTACGCCGGGCTTCGTTGCTATCGCCATCGCGTCATCATTTGTCTTCTCCAACGCCTTCCGCCTGGCCCGCTTCGCCACAAAAGAATACAATCCACGCTTTTTCGAGGGTCTACCCACGACGGCTGGCGGAGCGTTTATCGCCAGCCTGGCTTTCTGGGGTGTCACCCTGCCACCTGTTGCCGCTGCCGCTGCGGTGCTGGTGACGGCCATCCTGATGAGCAGCCACATCCAGTTTCCCAAATTGGGTCAGGTCTTTGGGCGAGCGCCATTCATGCTGAAATGGACGCTTCTGCTGGCAATTGTCGTGGCGCTGGTACCCTTCCAGGCGCGGCTGCTCAGCCTCATCATCGTGGGCTATGCCTTCTACGCGCTGGTCTGGTCCACCGAGCGCGCCGTCCGACGACGCTTCCGCCGGGCGATGCCAGCGGCGGCAGTTGGCCTGATGTCCGGCCCGGCAGGCGCACAGTTCGCCGGGATCACCACCATCACCGTTACCGACGATGAGGACGATGACGACGACGAAGAAGAGGCCGAAGAGGATTGGGATGATGATTGGGAGAGCGAGGACGAGCCTTGAGCCTGGAAGGAGCGAAAAATCAGCCCGCGCAGTTTCCTGGAGAGATGCTGGCGCGCATCGAGTCTGACACGCCCGCACTGGGCGCGCTCAAAGAAGGTCTCCCCTATATTGGCGGGGCGCTCGTCGCCACACTCATCATCAACAAACTCCTCCCCTGGCTGGGCAAGTTCTTCTGGCTTGTTCCGGCCATGCTGCTCTTCTTTTTCCGCGATCCTCCGCGTCCATATCCGCAGGACGATGCATGTATCTATGCAGCGGCTGACGGCACGATCATGGCGGTTGATCAAGTGGATGAGGATTGGTTCATTGGTGGGCCTGCCACTCGCATCGTGACTTTTCTCTCCGTCTTCAACGTTCACGTGAATCGCAGCCCGGTGGCGGGCGAAATCATAAAGCTCCGGTGGAAATCTGGCACATTCGCTAACGCCATGAACTTTGAGAAATCTGAGGCTAACGAACGCAACATGGTTGCTATCAATGGTCCTCACGGCAGGATCACAGTGGCGCAGATTGCCGGGCTGCTGGCTCGGCGCATCGTCTGCTGGGCTGGCGAGGGTGAACACCTGCGCGCCGGCCAGAAGTTTGGCATGATTAAATTCAGTTCGCGCACCGACGTGCTGGCCCCACATGGCACGATAGAGGTAATGGTCAAGCCAGGCCAGCAAGTGCGTGCTGGCATCACGCCTATTGCCCGTTACAACACATCCGGCGAGTAAAAAAACTGCATGAACCTCAGCAAGCGCGACAACACTATTGAAGAATTGCTTGATGCGCCAGTAACCGATCAAGGGCTGCTGGCGCGTAACCTTCGTGACATTCGCCGCATCAACCTGCTGCTCGGCTGGACAAGCCTGGCCTTGAGCCAGGTAGCGCAGACGGTGGCGCGCCAGCAGCTTCAAACCTTCTCATTGCTAGATGTCGCCACCGGCTCAGCGGATATTCCCAAAGCCATTGCCCGCTGGGCACAGCGCCAGCAGCTTCAGACAAAAATCGTCGCCACCGACATCAGCGAGCAGGTGCTCGCCTCGGCGCGAACAAACTGCGCCGACTTTCCCGAAATCCACGTGGAGCAGCAAAACGCGCTGTCGCTCTCGTATGCAGATCAATCGTTTGATCTCGTATTGTGTTCGATGGCGCTTCATCACTTTGCCCCTGACGATGCGCCCATGCTGCTGCGCGAGCTAGCGCGGATAAGTCGGCGCGCTGTCATCGTCAGTGACCTTCAGCGCAGCTTTCCAGCCTATCTGGGAGCCTGGCTGCTCACACATACTCTGATGCCCAACCGGCTGACTCGCCATGATGCGCCTGCTTCGGTGCGCCGGGCCTATACCGCCCGCGAGGCTCGCGCCCTGGCAGATCAGGCAGGGCTGCATTCTGCGGCTATAAGAATAGTCTTTCCTTTTCGGCAAATCTTGCTCTGGGAGCGCACATCTCCGGCCTGTTGATTTCAGAAGCTCTGCATCTTTTTGCAAGGAGAGTCCATGCATACCGTTGATACAATTGCCATTGCCAGCACACCAGATGTCGTTTATCGCCTGGCAGCAGATGTAGAGCGATGGCCGGAAATCCTGCCGCACTACCGCTGGGTGTACGTTTTAGAGACACGCGGGCCAGATGAATGTATTGTGGAAATGGCCGCCCGGCGTGATCGCATTCCCGTCTGGTGGCGCTCCATTCAGCGATGTTATCCAGCAGAACACCGCATCGTCTACAAGCATATTGGCGGCGCAACGACCGGCATGGACGTGGAGTGGACAATTGTACCCACCAGCGGCGGCGCCCGCGCGCGTATCACTCACGACATCCTCTTGCCCTGGCCGATCATCGGGCCACTGGCCGCCTGGGTCATGTGCGATGCGTTCGTGTCCTACATCGCCAGCCAGACCCTGCGTGGCATCGCCGCCGCCGCCGAGGAGTTACAAAGTCATTCAGCTTCAAGGGTCTCAACATCATGCTGAGCATGCGCCGCCCTATCTGCCAGATGCGCGCTAATGATCTGGCTGAACCATAACCCTTCCGAATTAAAGCGGAGCTTGATCATCGCGGTATTAGGCACAGTGAACAGAGGCCCTATCGCGCTAAATTGCCGCATCCGTTCAGCGTTGACCTCGAACGAGCCAGTAAACAACACCCAGAACATCACCCGCATAAAGGCCCCATGACCGAAAACTGCCACGAAGCCCTGCTCCTGCTGCCGCAGCCGTTCTAATGTCGCTTGTATACGCTGCACCAGATCGGCAAAGGACTCTGCCCCCTCCCCTCCTCGATAGAACGGATCGCAGCGACGCCAGTAGGCTTCAGCCGTCGGCTTCCGCTGCTGGAGAGTCGTGAGTTGCCCACGAAAGCGGGCCAGATACGTAAACTCATGTACCGGCCACACCTCCTGGCGCACACCAGGAAACCGCTCAACCGTCGCTTGCGCCGTTTCCTGGCTCCGCCTATACACCGAAGTCACCACCAGGGACGGCGGCCCAAGAAACACCTGGGCCAGCCGCCGCGCCTGCTCAATACCTTTAGGAGTGAGCGACGTAAGCGCCGTATCCTTGATCGCCAATCCGGCGTTACTCTCGCTCTCCGCGTGCCTGATAAACCAGACAAGAAGCTCGCTCATGTCTTTGACACGCGCACTTGCAGAGCGCCTAGCAGCGCCTTTGCCTCGAAACGCGAAGCTTTGATGACCTCGCCATCCAGGTGAGCAAAGACCGGCTCCTGGCTCTCCAGCACAATGGAACGCACACGGCGCATATGCACTTCGGGCTGACTGGCATGCTGCCCTTTATTGACCATACCCAGCAAACGCAACGCTCGCAGCTTGGAGGGCTTCACAATCATGCAAACATCGAACAGGCCATCATGTATATCCGCCTGCGGATTGATACGGAAGCCTCCGCCATAGGTTGGCCCCACGCTGACGGCTGAGAGAGCATAGAGCCGCCCGTCCGTCTCTTCCTCATCAGGATAAATCTTCAGCCAGGGACAGCGATCATAGTGAAAGATAATTTCGCGCAGACTGGCGGCCCAATAGAGCGTTGGCCCCTGGAGGAAAGCAAAGCGCTTCAGTTCATCAGCCGCTGCGGCGATATTCGCATCAATTCCAATGCCCAGCGAGTTCACGAAGTAGCGCCCGTTGACCACCCCAACATCCACCGCTGTAATCTCGCCCGCCAGCGCCACCTCCAGCGCCTCGGCGGGATCACGCGGCAGTTTGAGCGTATTCCAGGCGTAGTCATTGCCGTTACCAGCCGCGACCAGCCCCAGCGGCACTGCTGCCGGTTGCTGCGCAGAAAGGATGCCATTGGCCGCCTCGGCCAGTGTCCCATCGCCGCCAACCACAACGACGGGCCGACCACTTTGCGCTGCCTCGCGCGCGATGTGCTCGCCATGATGCGGGCGCTCCGTCAGGGCCAGTTCACCACGCCCGCCAGCCAAAGCGCGCTCCACCAGTGGGCGGATGCGCGTGGCGCGCCCGTGATTCGCCGCCGGATTCAGAATGACCACCGCCTGGGATGCCTGTGGTGACATAGCCATTGCACACCTTCCTCATGGCACCGTTGCCTGAGCATTCCTTCAGGGTCAGTGCCCGATTTCCACCGCTTCCTCAGCGCTGAATCTTGCTCCGGCTCACATTCTGTGCCCGCCCCCAACATGGAGACACTGCCCGGTGAGCCAGCGTGCCTGCTCCGACGCCAGAAACACGATCACATCAGCCACATCTTCAGGCTGGCCCACACGCCCCAGAGGAATACTGGGAACGATGCTCGTCTCCATTTCCGGGGTCATCCAGCCCGTCTGGATTGGCCCCGGCGAAACGATGTTGACAGTGATGCCATAACCGCTTAGCTCCCTGGCTGACGAACGACTATATGCTTCCAGCGCCGCTTTGCTCGCGCCATAGGAAACCTCCTGTGGAAAGCAATACGCGCCATCGGTACTGATATTGATAATCCGTCCCCAGGTCGCGCCACGCGCTACATGACGGCGGGCATACTCAGCCATCATCAAAGCCACTGCCCGGCTGTTCACCGCGAAATGCCGATCATGGCTCGCGGCAGTTATGGTGTACAGAGGGCGCTTGAAGCGATCAAGCGCCTCCTCTGGCAAAGGAGCAAACGTATCTTTTGGCGCGCCGCCAACCGCCGCGTTATTGACCAGCGCCTCTACTGGCCCAAACGCCGCTTCGGCCTGATCAAATAACTGCGGAACAACCGCAGGGCCGGCAAGATCAGCTTCCCACGCCTCGGCCTGACCACCCCGCGCCCGAATTGCCTGGACAACTCCAGCGGCGTCCAGCGCCCGCTGGGCAGCGCCGGACTCATCGCTGAGCGGAAGCCGCAAATAGTGAACAAACACGCTAGCCCCCTGGGCAGCAAGCGCCCTGGCCGTCGCCGCGCCAATGCCATGATTCGCGCCCGTCACCAACGCCACCTTGCCTTGCAATCCGGTGTCGATCATCGCCGCGCTCCTCTTAAGCAGGAAACCAACATGGGGGAAGCAATCGGTAAGTTCTTGCCGCCAAGTATACGCTGACAACCCTGGCAATGCAAGCGTGGCTATGCTATACTAAGATCGCATTGATCGAGATAAGTACGCCAGGCCAGCCATCAGAGAACTGCGGGAAGGTGCGACGCAGCGACAGGCGCGGCAGAAATCCCCTCGTGAGCAGCCCGCCCAACGGCCAGAACGCTCTGGCCCAGTAAGACGAGCCGGTCAGCCCTCGTTAGCAGGCGCATAAGACAACCGCCAGCCAGCCACAGGCGCTTGTAGAGCTATCTGGCCGGTTGTGAACAAAGGTGGCACCACGGCATCCGCTGTCCGTCCTTGGGATGGGCGGCGTTTTTTTGTGGTTTTTCCTGGTGAACCCCAAACACGTACCTTCTCAATTAACCTGTAACCGCTCAAAGGAGGGTGAGTCACTATGCTTGATCTGGCATTCATTCGCGCCAACCCCGATGTCGTCAAAGACGCGGCGCGGCGCAAGCGCGTTGACACCGACATTGACGCGCTGCTGGCGCTGGACGCGCGCGTGCAGGACGTGCGCCACGAAACCGAGATGCGCCGCGCCGCGCAAAACCGTCTCTCAAAGCAGATGCGCGAGGTGGGCAGCGACAAGGCCGCCCGCGAGCAATTGATTGCCGAGGGCCGCGCAGAGGCTGTCGCGCTCAAAGAACTGGAGCCGCGCCTGCGCGAACTGGAGGCGCAGCTTCAGGAACAACTGCTGCTCGTCCCTAATATCCCCGATGCCAGCGTTCCCGATGGCCGCGACGAAGACGATAACATCGAAATCAAACGCTGGGGCGAGCCGACGCGCTTCGATTTCGAGCCGTTGGATCACGTCACGTTGATGCAGCGGCTCGATCTGCTGGACCTGGAGCGTGGGGCAAAGGTTGCGGGCAGCCGCAGCTATGTCCTCAAGAACGACGCCGCGCGGCTGGAATTGGCGCTGATGATGTTTGCGCTGGACCGCATCAGCCGCAAGGGCTTTACTCCGCTGACCGTACCCGCAATGGCGAAAGAGTTCTGCTTCATTGGCAACGCCCAGTTCCCGCGTGGCCGCGAGCAAGTCTACGCGCTGGAAAAAGATGAACTTTTCCTGGTTGGCACCGCTGAAGTCAGCATCACCGGCATGTTCGCTAACGAGATTCTGCCTGGCAATGAACTGCCCCGGCGCTTTGTGGCTTATTCGCCCTGTTTCCGGCGCGAGGCTGGCACGTATGGCAAAGACACGCGCGGCATCTTGCGCGTTCACCAGTTCAGCAAAGTCGAGCAATATGTCATCTGCCGCAACGACCACGAAGAATCGGTGCGCTGGCACGAAGCCCTGCTGGCAAACGCCGAAGAACTAACTCAGGCGCTCGAACTCCCCTATCACGTCGTCGTCGTCTGTACCGGCGACCTGGGCGATGGGCAGGTCAAGAAGTACGACATCGAGTGCTGGCTGCCTTCAGAGGGGCGCTACCGCGAGACGCACTCGTGTTCATACTTTCACGACTACCAGGCCCGCCGCGCCAACATTCGCTACCGCGACCAGGACGGGACGGTGCGTTATGTCCATACGTTGAACAACACCGCGCTGGCCTCAACACGGACCATCATCGCCTTGCTGGAAACACACCAGCAGGCCGACGGCACAGTGCGCATTCCCGCCGCGCTTCAGCCCTATATGGGTGGACAGCAGTGTATCGGGAAATAGCCCGCGCCGCTCTGGTACAATACAGATAGGGCAAGATACAGCGGAGAAATCAGGCCAGGAGGCGCAGCATGCCTGAACTGGAGCCGGACGACGAACAACACGATTACTATGAAGTCCTGGGGATAGCTGAAGAAGCCGACGAGGAAGAGATTCGCCATCGCTATTACACGCTGGCAAAAAAATGGCATCCAGATCGCTTCCTCCACGCCGCCGAGAAAGAGCGCCTGCTGGCCGAGCGCCGTATGAAGCAGCTTACCCGCGCCTATCACGTGCTGGGCAACTCCACGCTGCGGCTCCAGTACGACGAGCGGCGTACCCTAGTGGGGGTTATTGACAATGACGGACATACCTGGCGTCCAATGCCAGGTATGTACCACTCCTCGATAGTACCCCCAGGCTTTGCCGCGCCTGCCCCATCAATCATCCAAAATGAGGATAAGAACGGCGCTGGCTTCTTCTTTGCCCTCCTGTGCTTTCTAATCGCGCTCGGCTGCCTGGGGCTGCTGCTGGGCCGCCAGCCCGGCATGCTCACTGGCTCGTTCTTGCTCATCGGGCTACTGATCTTTGGCATCGTGGGTCTGCTGTTTCTGCAAGAGGACAGCCCTCTCAACCGCCTGGTCAACTCCTGGATGGAGAGCGAGCCGAAACCATTCCGCCAGGCGCGCGAAAAGGCCGAACAAGCCAGAGTGCGTGAAGAAGATGAGAAGTCTGATGAGGTACAAAGCGCCTTCGAGGCGCTGGTGGAGGAAGCACTGGAAACCCTTCCCGACGAGTTTCAGGAGCAGATGCAGAACGTGGTCGTGCTGGTGGAACAAGAGCCAGACGAAGAAACGCTGGAGCGTGTCGGCGTCAAAGAGGGGCACATCTTGCTCGGACTCTATCAGGGCGTGCCGCTCACCGTGCAGGGCATTGCTGGCGGTGGTTTGGAGCACATCACTATCTTTCAGCAGGCTATCGAAACCTATTGCCAGGGTGATCCCGACCGCATCCGCGATCAGGTGCGCAGAACCGTCCTGCACGAACTGGCGCACCACTTCGGCATTGACCATGACGAAATGCCCATCTGGGTCAAATGAGCCAGGAAAGCGGCGCTTCCCTTCAGCCACATTCGCTGCCAGAACAGCCTGTAGTCATTGTGGCTTGCTTTGTAGTAAAACGGACTTCCTCAAACGTCTTTTGGAGAGAATGATAGCAGCAATTGCTCGTTCATCGCAGGAAGCCTCCGCCTCCTCTACCAAAGAGCGGCCAGAACTGGTACACTACGAGCGCACAATTGCAGGATGAGGAAGTAGCCACATGAGCTTTGGCAAAGGCGCCCAGGGCAGCAACGGGAATATGGAACAGCCTTTCCCTCAGCGCCCGGAAGATTCAGGCGACGCGGAGGCGCTCTTCATTGCGCGCAGCCGTCGCGGGGATACCGCTGCCTTTGATCAGTTGATCCTCCTCCATCAACAGGCCGTTTACACCCTCGCCTACCGCATGCTTGGCGACCCGGACAACGCCGCTGATGTCACCCAGGAGGCGCTCTTCTCCGCCTATCGAGCCATTGCCAGCTTTCGCGGCGGCTCATTTCGCTCCTGGCTGCTGCGTATCGCCAGCAACGCCTGCTGCGATTATTGGCGGCGCAGCCGACGGCATCCGGGCGATTCCCTGGAGGCGCTCAGCGGACAAAGCGAGGGACACGACGAAGGACTGGCGCAGCAATTCGCCGCCGATGAGCGCTGGAACCCTGAGACGCTGGCCCTGCGCGTCGAGTTGCAGGAACTGATTCAGGAAGGACTGGTCTACCTGCCTCTGGAACAGCGCCTGGCAGTCATCTTGAGCGACATTCAGGGGCTTTCTTACGAGGAGATCGCCAGCGCCACCGGCGCCTCACTGGGAACCGTAAAATCGCGGATTGCGCGGGGCCGGGCGCAGTTGCGCGACTACCTGCAACGGCATGTGGAACTTTTGCCGCGCAACTACCGTTTAAGAGAAGAGAAGGGCCGGGAAACCGGCTAACCACACGCTGTTTGCAAAGAACGCTGGGGAGAGACCACGTTGGGGTATCTGGAACACGATTGGGACCGACAGCGCGAGCAGCTTTCGGCGCTGTTGGACAATGAACTGGCGGAACAGGATCGCGCTGAACTGGAGGCGCATCTGCAAACCTGCGCCAATTGTCGCGCCGAACTGGCGAGCCTGCGGCGCGGCAGGGCGCTCGTGCGCGCGCTCCCCCAGCCAGCTCTCCCCCGCAGCTTTGCCCTTCTTCCCGAAGCATCACGGGCGCAAGCCATGCCTCAGCAAGCCGCCTCAACGCCACGTCTGGCCTCTGGCTCAGAGCGCAGGCCCGCCAGGGTCACGCCTGCCAGGATTACGAACCGGCGCCGCCCGGTGCGGGCGCTGCAATGGTTCAGCACAATCGCTGCTGTACTGGGCATTGCCCTCTTGCTCTCCAGCGTCTTCTCAAGTCCATCGTTCAGGAATGCATCAACCGCTGCAAACACCTCTCAAGCGCCAGAGAGCGCTGGTCAATTAGGAAACTCCTCAACCCCATCGCCTCGCACCCCCAACACACAGCCAAGCGTAGGCACGCCGGTCCTGGCACAGGAGACGCCAACCGCCACGCCAGAGAGGGATGCGAAGCAGCCAAACTCGGACAAAGCGACAGACGCTTCTTCCCACCCATCCTCCGGGCCACTTATCTCTCTCACCAGCGTGGGAGTCATTCTGCTGCTGCTGAGCGTTTGCGGCTTCGTCGTAGCCTGGGTGATACGCCGTCGCCTGTAACGCTCTACGCGCTGATACTCTGATAATCCGCTTGCAGCGTATCGGGATTCAACTCCTGATTGAAGACGGCGCGCACAATCCCCTGCTTATCCACAAAATAAGTGCGCGGGAGCGACACCGGCTTATAGCTGGAGTCAGAGTTAAACTCATATCGCGGGTCGGAGAGAACCTGATACGTAATCTTATACCGCTGGGCGTAATCATTGATCGTAGCCATTGGCTCGCCCTCGTTGATGCCCAGAATCACCAGACCCTCCGCCTGATGCTCCTGATAAAAACTATTGAGCAAGGGCATTTCATCCTGGCAGGGCTGGCAATAGCTGGCCCAGAAGTTAATAATCACCGGATGCCCGCGAAAGCTGCTCAGCGTCACCGGATGCCCATCAACACCCGTAAGCGTGAAATCAGGCGCTGCCTGCCCAATGCCAATGCCACCAACTGGCGCGGTATCTTTGCTGGGCTGAAACAAAAGCCAGGCGAATCCACCTACCAATACGATGAGCAGAACCAATCCACCAAAAAAGAGCGCCCGCCCGCTGATGGGCAAAAAGCCACGACGCTTTGGCGCTTGAACGTCTGTTGACATAGATCATTCCTTGCCGCTATCTCTTAATGATCGCCTGTGAATAATTGTATGTGCAATTCTTTCAACAGAAAAGTATAGCGAAGTAGAAAGCACAGGTCAAATCAACCCGGCAAAGTAACCGGCTTGCAGATACCACGGGCGCTACCAGAACCAACACCTATTCAAGGGGATGTGATACTATTTCTGAACGAGATACGCGATAGAGGAGTCCTTTATGGCCCACTGGAGCGCCATACCCTTGCTCACTACTGCCGCAGGCAGTTACCCACCAGGCGACCTTCCCCCGAAGCGGGCGGTCCAGCGCGCCGTAGAAGACCAGATTGCAGCGGGCATTGACCTGATTAGCGATGGGCAGGTTCGCGCCGACATCATCAGCCTCTTTGCCGCTGGCATCCCTGGTTTTCGGCAGGCCCCAGATGGCGTCTGGGAACTGGAAGCGCCCCCGGACCTGCCCAGCGAACCCCTGGTCGCTGGCGATTATTTGCTGGCGCGCCTGCTGGCAAGGGGCCGAGCAACCGTCAAAGGGGTCATCACCGGACCTGTTACGCTGGCGCTCTCTACACGCCTGACGCCTGGCACTCCCTACAACGGAAACAGCGACCGGCAACTCCTCTTGCGCCTGGCAGGTATTCTGGCCCGCGAAGCAGCGGCGCTCGTAGCGGCAGGGGCAGAGATCGTGCAAATAGATGAGCCAATGTTGCCGGGCGCTATCCACAATGGGCTGGAGATCGATCTGGCGGAACAGGCGCTGCGCGAGGTGACGGCCATCATTCCGTTCCCCATGCTGCATATCTGCGCCGATGTGCGCCCCATCACCTATGAACTGCTCGCCATGCCTATTGCCGCGCTCAATGTCGCGGGTTCGCAAATTGACACGCTGAGCGCCATCGAGGCCGACGACCTGGAGAGTGCTGGCTTCCGACTCGTCTATGGCTGTGTCAACACCCAGGCCCCAGCGCCAGAGGCACGCCAGGTCATCCAGACACGTATCGAGCGAGCCGTTAATCGGCTTGGGGCTGAGCGGCTCTGGCTCTCGCCCGATTGTGGGCTGCGCCTGCACAGCCGCGAAGACGCCCAGGAGATACTCAGCGAACTCGCCGATGCCGCGCAAGCCGTTCGCGCGCGTCTGGACGCCTAATCCTCCCCCTCCTCTCTGAGCGTGTCAGCGCGCTCCTTGCGCGCGGCCTGAAAAGCACTGGCCGGAATCGTTTTGCTCGCCTGCTGCACCTGCGTCGCCGACTGCGTAACAGCATCTAGCGCGGTTCGCAGCCAGGCAGCCATCATGTCAACGCGCCGCGTATTCGGCATACCCTGCAACATCGCGCGCAGCTTAAAGGTCAGTGTGCGCGCGTTACGCTCTTGCTGGGTTGCCTCGCCAGCCATAGTGGAAAGCACTCCGACCAGTTCGCGCAGTTGTCCCACATTCCAGGCCGGTTCTTGAACCTGGGCCTCGGCTTCAGCAGCCTCACGGTCTACATCGGCCAGCGTCAGTTTTTTGTTTTCATCAACAGCCAGGTCAGCGGCGCCGCCAACGGCTGCGGCATCGTCAACGGCTGCCTCTGCTTCGGCATTCCCAGGAGACTCCCCTTCGGCCTGCTCAAGAATCGCCGCAGCAGCAGGCGGCTGAGTCTCTCCTTCTGCCGCTGCCACATCATCAGCCTCCTGTTCTGTTTCAAGCTTCGACTCCTCGCCAGCCGCAGAAGCTTCTTGCGACGCCTCTTCTCCATCTGCGGTTGGCTGCGCTGCCTGTTCTGCTGGTTGAGAGGCTGGCTCCTCCGACTGAGGCGCTTTTTCTCCCTCCGCTTGCTTTATATCTGCCTGCGCTTCCGGCAGCGCAGCTTGCTCCTCAACCGGAGGCACTTCTGGCTCAGCGGGCGCTTCTGGCTCAGATGAGGCTTCTTGCTGCGCAGTGGCTGCCTCTTGCGAAGCAGCAGGCTCGGCCATGCTGTTTGCCAGGGCTGCGCGCCGCTCCATTTCATCAGCCAGGCTCAAGGCCGAAGTCCCTACACGCTGATTGAGATTCTCTTCCACTGGCTTCAGATCAACCCCTGCTGGAGCAGCGGTCAGCAGCAATTGCTCGGCCTGGGTTGCAAACTCCACCTGGCGCTGGGCGCTGTTCATGATATTATCGGCGGCGATCACCAGCGCATCCACGCTGCGTAAATGCTCTTGCAGCACTTCAGCCACCGGCAAGAGTCCATCCTGACAGCGACCAACCGTTGCCATCAGTGCCGCCGTCGATTGCTGCACCCGTGCCAGGCGCTGATTGACATTGGTTTGCATCTGTTTAATAGCGATAGAAAGGCCGTCAAGCGCCGTACCTGTCAGCACCGGGAGTCGGCCCAGGCTGTCCTGGCCGACGCGCCCGGCCAGTTCAGCCAGTCCGGCAACGGCAGTCTCCATCCGTTCGCGCTCATGCTCGCCATGCACAAAGCTTTCGACACGCTCCAACATCAGATTCAGACTCACCGCCAGCGGCAGCAGATCGCCTTCTACATGGGCGCGCGCCGAATAATCCCCCGCAGCCACGCGCGCGTGCGTTTGCTGGATGATCGCCAGGCCAGCCTCCAGGTGACGCTTTTTCTCAGCCGTCTCGCGTAAACGCTTATGTAGACGCTTGTTGCTAATTTGCAGCCCGGAGACATAGGTAATCAGATGCACGCTTTCTTGCATCTGCCGCCCGAAAAGCCAGGCCACCACACCTACACAAACCTGAACCAGCACCAGATAAATCAGCGAGAGATAACGCCCCTGCGCGGTGAAAACCGCCCCAAGCGAAGTGGAGGGATGAAAGAGCAGCAAGACAATAGCTGTGAAGAGCGCGGAAATGATGGAGAGAATTAAGGCCGTCTCAGGTGAGAAAAGAATGCCGCCGCTCAGAATCACCAGAAGAAAGAGCAGTGAAATATGCAGCGTCTCCAGCGAGAGCAGATGGGCAGCACTCAAGAGCAAATCCAGTACCACCAGCGCCCCACCGCCAACCACCAGCAAATAGCTGGCTTCAGCAATTCTCCCCATCCAGTTCAAGAGCCAGACAATGCCGAAGAACGCCAGCCCGCCCAGCGCCACCAGCACTCCGGCAAGCTGGAAATGGCCGAAGAGATAGCCAGGCAAAACCGCAAGCAGGATCACCGCCTGCGCCGCCAGCAAGACCGTCACCAACCGGGCGCGCTGGCGCTCCTGCTCGGCAAAATTGAGCAGCGCGCGCCTCAATAAGCTGGAGACACCAGCGCGCAACGCGGCAGTATCACCCGAAAGCTTCGTTTGATCACCCGAAATCTGGGATTTCCAAAGGGGCTGGAGTGCTTCCTCCTCCAGAAGTTCCTCAGCCTCCGCCTCTTCTTCTCCACCCACCCCTGGCTCTCTCATTCCCTGCTCTGGAGTCAATCCAGCGGCCTTGCCAGCCGACGCCTCTCTTCCTGCTCGAATCTGCGGCAGGCGAATGATCGGCGTTACCTTCGGTTCTTGCTCTGCCATAGCCATCTTCTCTTTCTGCTGAAATAAAGCAGCGATTGCAGACGCAGATCAAGCATACCACTACCCGGTCGCTTTCTGTCCTGAGTTTCGTTGCGCGCCCACCTCCGCAAAACCTATGCCGAAGAAGCAGCCTATCAAGACAAGCTCGGCAGGCGCTTGGCGGAAGGCAAAGCAAGGCGCTTGAGAGGAGAGGTAAGAAGAAGAGGTGATGCGTTGTCCTGGCTAGCTCTTAGTCTGGGCGCTGGCGCGCTGGCGCAGGATCACGTTGGTAAAGGGTACGCGAAATACACTAAATATCTCGATACTGACCAGGAAGCCCGCCAGAATAAAAGCCGCGCCAATCAATTGCCCCAGGAAGAAGCCGCTGGTAAAACCCAGCCGGACTAATCCGGTAAGGATAGTTGGGGCCAGCGCGCCAATGGCAATCAGTACGTTGGAGAGAACCCGATAGGGCATGATGCGCTTGCGCCAGAAGACCCACGCCGTCCAGAGCGCGCCGCCAAAGAGAAACGCCGCGCCGCTGATATTCATGATCGGCGCCAGGATTTCTATATCCAGCGGCATAATAGTGAAGTTGGAGACATCAACCACCTGCTGAGGTGTAGAGCTAAGCAGCTTGTGAAGATTCTCAGCGGAGATCGACGCCGTAAAGACGCGCGCCGCGCCATAAATAGTCGCCAGCGCCAGAACAGCCATAATTACATGCGCCACGCGGCGCGGCAGCATCAGATATGCCGTACCCATGCCAAGATAAGCGGCAACCAGCAGGCCGCCAAAGAAGTACCACGCGCGATAAATCCCCAGGTTCCAATGACCCTCAGCCGCGCCGACAGCCTCAACGGCAGCAGCAATGCCATAGGCCACCAGGCCAAGCAGCCAGAGCAGCTTATAGGCTTTGGGGCGATGGAGGTACTGATCGAGGACAAAGATAGCGGCAATCAAGCTCAGCACAGCCGTGAGCGTGGCAAGTACCCCATCAGCACTCATACATGTGTCTCCTTAGATCGATGCGCCGCCCTTTGCGCCTGGGGAGCCGCAAAATACGAGACAATCGCCCGCGTCAGGCCAGGCATCGTATATTCTTCAGCAACAATCTGTGGCACCAGGCCAGCCTCGCGCGCGGTCTGCGCCGTGATGGGGCCGATGCAGGCCACCGCCACACCGCTCAGCGCATCCGCCAGACTCAGCCCATGCAGCGCCGCCAGAAAGCCGCGCACCGTAGACGAACTGGTGAAGGTGATCGCAGCGGGGCGCGCTGCCAGGGCTGCTATCACCGTCTGCGCATCCAGAGGCCGCGCCACCGTTCGATAGGCGGCAATCTCCTCTACCTCAGCGCCCAGGCGGCGCAGTTCAACCACCAGCGCCTCGCGGGCAATATCGGCGCGTGGCAGTAAGATACGCTGCCCGACCACATCACCGATGCCCGCGATGATCGCCTCGGCCACATACTCATCAGGCACGAAATCGGGGCTTACCCCGGAATTACGCAGCGCCTCCGCCGTCGCCGGACCAATCGCGCCCAGCCGCACGCCCTTGAGCGCCCGCCAGTCCATCTCGGCCCGATGCAGCCGCTCGACGAACGCCCGCACGCCATTCACGCTGGTAAAGATCACCCAATGATAACGCTCGATGCGCCCAATGGCTCGATCAAACGCGGCAGTATCGGCGGCAGGCTCGATGCTGATCGCCGAGAGCGTCGTTACTTCTGCCCCCTCCGCTTCCAGCAGCGCGCGAAGCCCCTCCGCCTGCTCTGCGGCGCGTGTGATCAGGATGCGTTTTCCCACAAGCGGGCGCAGATCGACCCGGCGCAGCCTGGCGCCCTCGCCCACAATCAGCATGACGGGCGGCGTGATCCCGGCGGCCTCCGCGCGGGCAGCAATATGGGCAAGCGTCCCAGCTATATATTCCTGCCGCATCATCGCTCCCCAGCGGATAACGGCAGCGGGCGTCTCTGGCGCTCGCCCCCGTCGGGTCAGTTCCGCGACGGCCCCAGAGAGCGTCCCTCTGTCCACCAGCAAGAGCAGAGAATCAGCAGTTGTTGGCAGGTTCTCCCAGGCAAGAGGAGCCTTTGCCTCAGTTGGTTCTGGACGGCTGCGGGCCATCATATGCCTCGTTTTCCTATTCGCTGCCTACCGGACGAGCGCGGCTCTCGGCCAGAAGTTCACCCGCGCCCGCAGCCAGAAGCGCCTGCGCCACCGAGCGGCCCAACTCCTCTGGAGCATCCAGCGGGCCACGCGCCTCGCGGCGCAGCAGATGCGCGCCATCAGGGCTGGCGACCATCGCGCGCAGCCAGAGGTATTCGCTGCCCGCCTCGCCCTCAACCGAGGTATAGACACCGATGGGAACCTGGCAGCCACCGCCAAGCGTATCCAGCAGCGCCCGCTCCGCAGATACTGCCCGGCGCGTTGGCCCGTGATCGGCTGCCGCCACCAGGCGCACCAGGCGCTCATCAGCCGCGCGCACCTCCACAGCCAGCGCGCCCTGTCCGGCAGCCGGAAGCATCACCTCCAGCGACAGATACTCCGTGATCCACTCGGACAGCCCCAGACGCGCCAGACCAGCAGCAGCCAGGATAATCGCATCGGGGCCATCAGACGCCAGCGCCTTGCGCAGGCGTGTATCTATATTGCCGCGAATCTCCACGATCTGGAGATCAGGCCGCCGATGCAGGATTTGCGCCCGGCGGCGCAAGCTGCTGGTTGCCACTCGCGCTCCTGGCGGAAGTTGCTCAAGCGTGCAGCCATGACGCGAAACCAGCACATCGCGCGCATCGGCCCGTTCTGTGATGGCGGCAAGGGTCAGGCCAGCGGAAAGCTGCCCCGGCAAATCCTTCAGGCTATGCACAGCGGCATCAATCGGCTGGCGTGTCTCTGTCACCCGTCGCTCATGCTCCACCAGCAGATGATCGTTCAGCGGCTCGACAGCTATATCCAATTGCCCGGCCAGGAGCGCCTGCTCCAGTTCGGCCACAAACAGACCCTTATCCCCAAGCTGGGCCAGCGGAATCGCCAGCGCCTGAGTTTTGTCGCCCTGGGTTTTGATCGTCTGGACAGCGAAGCGCACAGCAGGATGCTCCGCCCGGAGCAGGCCAATGACCGCTTCCGTTTGCCACATCGCCAGCGCGCTGCCACGCGTCCCTACGATAACCTCAAGACCCTCCCCAGGGTCTGATAACATATTGCCTGCCATAATGCGATGCTCCTGGTAGCGCCCTTGCAACCAGTTGCAGAAAACAGTGCAAGGCCATACCCTCTCAGTCTCTAAAACGCCACTCTATTATAGCAAATTCTTATCCATCGTGCAGGCAGCGAGCGTCTGCGCAGCTTCCACCATAGAGGTTCCACCAATGATCGGGGGTCACTGGTAGCGCCGCCTTCCAGGCGGCCACCGCTGCGCCCTGGCGAGCGTTCGCCCTCCAGGCCAGCGGACCAGCAGGCCACCGCTGGCCGCCAAGAAGGGACGCGCGAGCGACCAACGGGAGCGAGGACCTCTCGCTCGACGAGGCATAGCCGAGGCAAGCGGCCCTTCCCGAAGGGAGGCGGCGCTCCCAGTAACACGCCTCGCTTGCCAACACCTCAGATTTGGGAGAACCCACCATAGAAAACCGCTTGACATGGCTCAGTCCCATAGGGTATATTAGAGATGTCTGCTTTGGGGTATCGTCTAACGGTAGGACCCGTGACTCTGGATCACGTTGTCTAGGTTCGAATCCTAGTACCCCAGCCTCGTTGAAGAACCGGATATTTCCGGTTCTTTTTTTGTAGGTTCCCCCCAGGCAGAGTTGGCATAGAATATGCACGGTTCTCTTGACGCAAGGCGTCTGGCCGAGCGCCTGGCATCGGCGCCTTATTGCCGTCCTGGTATGAAGAGAAGAGGGATACAATGGAGCAAGATATTACAGGGATGAGCGATGCGAGCGACCTCCCTGAGCATCTCCCAAACGATAAAGAAGAACCCGGTAGCGCAGAGCTTGCAGCCGATCTGGCGCGCGAGCAAGCGGCAGGGCGGATCCCACCAGGGTCGGCCACCCCAGGCCAGGGAGAGGATGCCATACTCTTTGTGGAAACTGGCAGGCTGCCTGATCAGGAAAGCGCCCTCTCACCGGAAGATGCCATCCTTGGGACGGCTGACCTGGAGGCAGGTTCACCCTGGTATCGCTCGCGCTGGCTCTACCTGGGAGCAAGCCTGGCAGGTGGAATAGCCCTGGCTGTCGGCGCTGCGCTCTTGATAAGAAATCGCAACGCCCGGCGACGGCGAACAGCCCTGTGGCGCGCGCAAAACTTCCTCAACCAATGGTCCAACCAATTGAGCGGCCAGACAGGCAGGCTTACCGAACAGGTCAGTCGGTTCACCGGGCAGATTGGTAAGCCTACCAGACGAGCAGGCAGAGTACGCAGGCGGGCAGATATGATCACCAGGCAGGCGCAGAATCAACTCAGCCGCCTTGCCAGCCGTACACAGGGAGTACCCCTGAGCCGCATGCCACGCCAGCGACAGAAAACCATCACCAAATGGCTGAAGCAGACCCGGCGCCAACTGACCAACCTCTCCCGGCAGGCTGGCGGTCAAATGGGTTCCTTCGGAGACGCTCTAAGTTCCGTGAGAAGCTCTCTTAGAAGGACTACGCGAGCAACCACCGCCCAGGCTATCGGCAAGACCCAGGAGAGTCTGGCGCAGGTCAGGCAGGGCGTCGCAAGTGGAGCAGCCAGAACAGGCAAGGGCATCAAGTCGGGGTGGAAGTTCAGCCGCAATTTCACGCTTGGCATGACGGCAGGCGCTGTCTGGGCCGCGCTCTTTACGCCCCAAAGTGGAGAGGCCACGCGCCAGCGACTCACCGCATTCTTTCCATCGCGCAGGCCCAGGAACCAGTAACGCGCGCCACCTGGCCGCCTACCAGGACCATCCATCGCTACCATCAGACCGCGCTGGCGCAAGCGCCAGGGGAGCGCGACAAAGCATCAACAGCGTCGCTTCAGCGCCCTCAAGGCTGATCTTCTGGAGCGGCGCTGTTGGCGTCAATCAGATCGAGCATGCGTTGCAGCTTGCGCATCACTTCCAGAATATTGCTGCGCTGACGCTGATAGCCGTCGGGCCGCAGTTCACGAAACCAGCTATCAATATCGCCGTCGCTAATATCAAACCACTTGAGGTCCGCCTGAAGCCGCAGATGCACCCGCATCGCCGGATCATGGCGCGGCGGCCCGGCCTTTTTCTCCTCGGCTGGCGCCTCCTCCGGTTCTGCGGCTTCAGCCGCCGGATGGAGCGCGGCATAAAGCGCCTCGACCTCATTCGCCTTAAAAAAAGCGTCTTTGCCGACGCCCCCATACGCCCGCAAGCGCTTCTCTCGAATGAACTGCTCCAGCGTCTTGCGATCAACCCCCAACCGACGAAGCGCCTCGCTATCATCAATAAAAGCAAATCGGCTGGCTGGCTTTGACATCGTGGCGTTCCCTCCTGGCACTAGCTTTTTAACTGGTGCTCATAGAAAAGCAGCAGCGTGCTGCCATAGCGCCGCTCATCTACCTGGCGAAACTTACGCAGTGGCAGGTGATCGAGGTCCACCCGCTCTTTGGGAAAAATCTGCACAATCGCCAGCGCCCCGGCATCTGTCAACGGCAGGCGCTCTACCTGAGCCAGCGCCTTTGCCGCCAGTTGCTGATATTGCGGAGGCGCTATATATACCATATCATACCGCCGCCCCTGGGAGGCTGCCAGGTCCAGAAAACGAAAGGCGTCTCCCCGAACCACCTCGGCGCGGTCTGCCAGGCCAGTTGTCCGCAGATTCTCGCGTAATACTGCCGTCACCTGCTGGCTCAACTCGATAAACGTCGCGTGCGCCGCGCCCCGGCTCAACGCCTCCAGCCCAACGGCCCCTGTTCCGGCGAAGAGATCGAGAAAGCGCGCATCAAGAACCCGCACGCCTAAAATATCAAACAGCGCCGTCTTGACACGATCAATCACCGGGCGTGTCCCGGCTGTCTTCGGGTGCTTGAGCCGCCGACCTTTCGCCTCACCACCAACAATGCGCACTTACGATTCCTCTGCCGCTGTCAGTCTGAGCAGCATATCAACTTCCTCTTCAAAATGATCGTCTTTGCCCCAGCGGATACATTCAGCCACCTGATCTGGGCTTAATCGTTCCGGCAGAGACACACTCCAGATGGCCTGCAACAGCGCCGCCGTTTTTTCCGCCCCGATCTGATCCTCCACCACATAGCGAAAAGCCTTCAGATTGTCGCTGCTGGGTGGGTTCAGCCGTCCACGCAGCCGACGCAGCCGCTCCAGCAGGGTCCGCGCCCGCGCTTGCTCCTGCAAAGAGTTCAGATTTCGCTCTCCACGAATCGGAATAGGGGTGCGAGGCCGTTCGCGCACGCGCAGGTGTTCATTTCTTTCCTGCGCGGCCACATCAGCGGAGGGCTGTTCTTCATCACCTATCAGCAAGCCACCCTCCGGCAGCGGGCGCAAGATCGTCTGCTCGACAGGGGCAGCCTGCGAGAGCAGCGAGGTATACTTCAATTCAGGCGCCTGGCGATGAGGCGAGCCAGACGCTGGAGGCGAAGAGACGCCTCGTGTCAGCGATCCCTCTGCTGAGGAGCTGCCAGAATCCTCAACTGCTGCACGAGCGCCAGTTGATGCAGGGCGCTCGTGAAGAAGCTGAAGCCGTAGCTGCTCCAGCGCCTGCCGCAAATTCACCCCATCCAGGGTACGCACGCCCAGCCGCTCCATCGCCTGGCGCGGATTTAACCCCAGCACAGCGATCTCCGCGATAAATTGCTTGCGATCAAGCGCGGAGCCAGCGGCGGGCAAAGCCTCTGTTGGCCCTGGAGCAGACCAATCAGCCCCCTCTGAGACAGCGCCAGCCATAGTTGGCGGCGCGCCTGAACCAGTCGGCCTGGCGCCCGCCCCACTTCCTTCGACAGCAGACGCCGATTCTTCCAGACCCCGCATATCGCGGGGGTTTCTCCTCGATGAGTCGGCAGCCACCGGGGTCTTCTGCGTCTTCCCCTGATCCAGCAACTTGTTCACCTTGCTGTTCAGATGTTGGGTCATCTGATCGAGGCCAGCGTCAGCCTGCCGCAGCAGGCGCTCGATTTCCTCTGCCGAGGCGTCTGGCCGCACCGGCAGAGCAATCTCGATGGTGCGCACCTGCCCAGCGACTGAAAATTGTACCGACTGTTTCAGCCAGATACGATCCGACGCATCCTGCGGTCCCATCACATAGCCCTCCAATCTCCAAGAGCCATGACGGGACCAGCATGCTGGTCCCGTCATGGCTCTGCAAGGACATTTCGACAAGCTGCCTATCAATGACGCTAGAAGTCTCGACCTTTCTCACGCCTGCGCGGCTTTTCCGTTTTCTTGTGTTTCTTTCCTCGACGGGAAGAAGACCAACCATCTCCCTCCTCCTCCTCCTCGTCCTCCTCATCGTAGAGGCTATCATAACTATAGGACTCTTCTTCTGGTTCCGCTTGCAGATTGGCCTCCTCAGCCTCCGGCAAGGGTTCCAGATCTTCGATAACGTCTTCCTCCTCTAGCCTGGAACTGCCCTCACTAGACTCCATATCAATGAGACCAGCCGCAGCGGCCAGATCAGCCAGCGACTCAGCGCCGCTCAATCGAAGCGGCGGCGCTGACGCCCGGCGGCTAGCAGGCTCTGCCTCGACCACTGGCGGCGTCGCTGGGCCTTTCGGCGCTTTCCCGGCTTTGGCACTCATCTCTGATGCGCTCTCCGCCTCACTCTCCTCGGCCTCTTCACCTTCCTGAGCGCCTTTTCCCCCGCCAATCACTCGGCGTCCGGCTGCCACATCCAGCCAGAACTGCGAGTAATAGCGTGGTCGTTCTGTTTCCTTTTCAAGGTCTTTTCTTGCCATCATTCCACCTTGCTCATCAACGTGCAGCTTTGATTTTTTGTCCCTGACAACGCTTCGATAGACCACTGAAGCAAAAGGATCAGCCTTGTCGGACACCTGCCCAACAGAAGCACACCACTTCTTGCTCGTAGCGCCTACCTCGCATGCCATGATACTGAAGTTTTCTAAACGATGTCAAGCTGAATCGTTGGTACTCTGCCGTCTGATGCCCCTGGCGCAATATTGAAAACTAGAACCAGCGATCCAGCCCTGGATAGGTTTGCAGCGCCTGCTGGCGAAGCTGCTCAGGATAAGGGAGAAACGTCCCTCTGGCCTCGGCAATGACCACTGCCGGATCAGCAGCCAGGGCAATTGCCCCGCGCGCAATGACCATACGAGCGCGGCGCTGTTCAATTTCAGCACTCACCCGCAGTAACTGCCCTACCACTGCCGGCTGGCGATAACGAATCTCCAGACGCCCCGTCATCACCCACTCTCCGTGGAGCAGCGCCGTGCGCGAGAGCGCCTCATCAAGCAGCGACGCCAGAACCCCACCATGCACCACTCCAGGGAACCCCTGAAAAGCTTCTTCCGGCAAGAAATCGGCCAGGATACATTCGCCTTCGCGCCGAAACTCAACCCGCATCCCAGAGGCATTGCGCACCCCACACACAAAACAACGCTGATAATCGCTGCGATCATTTAATCCACCGACTTCATCTTTATCTTTCGATAACCTTAGATCAGACAAGGACAGCTCCTCATGTTAGGGCAGCGAGACCAGCAGCGCCGCATAGTTCTGTGCCTCGTGATCAGCAAGCTTATCTGGCTCGCCGTGCAGCGCAATCAAGCCATCGTGCGCCAATCGTCGCGTAAGGCCATACAACCAGGCCAGATCAACCGCAGAAAAATCTGGCTTCACCTGCGGCCCAAGGTCCATCAAATTCAAGCGTTCCCCTGGCGCCAGCAACCGCAGGGCATCCACAATACGCCCGCGAAAATAGCGCGTCGTGCTGGTAAATGGTTGGGCCTTATAGGCTGCGGGCGTTTCCGCCACCTTGCCCAGAGACCTATTTGCTCGCCCGGCATCGGCAAGGCCATCCACACCCTTTGTCAGCGTCCGTTTCCGCAAGGCTGCGTCTGCCCTTCCTTGCTGAAGCAGCGCCTGCAATCCCTTGCCCGATGGAAACAGCGTATGCTGGCCCACCTCTTCATACGCGCAGCAAACCTGCTGCATAGGACAATTTTCACACGCTGGAGTCGCTGCTGTGCAGACCGTCGCGCCCAGGTCCATTAGCGCCTGATTCCAGCGATATGCCTCGCCGGATGGCAAGGCGGCCTCCGCCAACTTCCAGACCGCCTCATCGCGCACAGGGGCTTCCAGCTTTTCAATGCCAACGAAGAGGCGATACAGCACGCGCCGGATATTGGTATCAACAGTTGGCGCCTGTTGATGATACGCAAAGCACGCGATAGCCCCTGCGGTATAGCGCCCCACGCCCTTGAGCGTGCAGAGTTCCTCCACTTTTGCTGGAATCTGCCCCTGATACTCAGCCATCACCTGACGCGCGATGGCTTGCAAACGCACTGCGCGCATATTATATCCCAGCGGCGACCAGGCGCGAATCACCTCAGCCGTCGGAGCCTCGGCCAGCGCCGCCAGCGTGGGGAAGCGCGCTAAAAACTCTCGATACTTGGGAAGCACGCGATCCACCTGGGTTTGTTGGAGCATCATCTCCGAAACCAGAATAGCATAGGGGTCATTCGTCTCGCGCCAGGGCAGTTTGCGGCCAGCGCGCTCATACCATTCCAGCAAGAGGCGATGGGCCAGCCCCAGGCGCTCAGTATCAGGAAGGGTTATATCAGTCATGCACGTATCAATCTCTATGGTCTCGACAGGCGCCCACCCACACCGGCGCTACAGATAACCAGGAACCAGTCATTGGCTCAGGAAAAACACTCCAGGAAAAACATAAAGAACGGGCTTACCAGCCCTGGCGCAGCCATTATACCATACGCTGAGGTTTCGCCCGGCTTTTTAAGACAGCCTCAGCCGCCTCCACGAGTTCCGTGAAATGCCATGAACTTTTTTGCAAAGCAGCGCATTTAAGCAAGAGGGCGATTGAATCAGGGTGGTATAATAGCTGCCAATGACAAAGCAGTCACAGCGTAGCATCAGAGAAAAGCAGGATCAATACTATGGAGTTTGCAACCAGAGCCATCCACGCCGGGCAGAACCCGGACCCGACCACCGGGGCGACCATCACCCCCATTTTCCAGACTTCGACCTACACCCAATCCGGCCTGGGCGAGCATAAGGGCTATGAATACTCGCGCACCCAGAACCCCACCCGCACCGCCCTGGAAACCTGCCTGGCGGCCCTGGAAGAGGGCATGTATGGGCTGGCCTTCGCCAGCGGCATGGCCGCCACCAGCGCCGTCCTCAGCCTCTTCAATCCGGGCGATCATATCCTCGCCTGCGATGACCTCTACGGCGGCACCTATCGCATCTTCGAGCGCGTCCTGCGCAAAGCAGGGCTGGACTTTAGTTATGTACCCGCCAGCGACACCTCCGCTTATAAGCAGGCCATCCGCCCCAATACCCGCGCTATCTGGGTGGAGACGCCAACCAACCCCTTGCTCAATCTGGTAGACCTGGCCGCCGTTGCTCAGATAGCCAGCGATCATCAGGCGCGGCTCATCGTTGACAACACCTTTGCCAGCCCTTACCTTCAGCAGCCGCTGAAACTGGGCGCGCAGATCGTCATCCACAGCACCACCAAATACATCAACGGCCACAGCGATATGATCGGCGGCGCAGCCATCACCTCCGACGAAGAAACCTACCAGAGCATGAAGTTTTATCAGAACGCCGCTGGCGGCGTGCCTGGCCCATTCGACGCCTGGCTGGCTCTGCGCGGCGCCAAGACGCTGGCGGTGCGCATGCGCCAGCACTGCGCCAACGCCCAGGCCATCGCCACCTATCTGAGTGAGCATCCCCGCGTGCGCAAAGTCTACTACCCTGGCCTGCCCAACCACCCCAACCACGCGCTGGCGGCACGCCAGATGCGCGACTTTGGCGGCATGGTCTCGTTCGACCTCAAGGGCGCGCGCGCCGATCTCGATCACGTCGTGCGACGCCTCAAACTCTTTGCTCTGGCCGAAAGCCTGGGCGGAGTCGAATCGCTGGCCTGCCACCCCGTCACTATGACTCACGGCAGCATCCCCGTCGCCGAGCGCGAAAGACGCGGCATTACCGAGACATTGCTGCGCCTCTCTGTCGGCATCGAGGACACGCAAGACCTGATCGCCGATCTACAACAGGCGCTCGGATAAAAGGCGCAGCCTCCTCGCCTTGGGAAACGTGAGGCGAGGATGAGAAAAAGAGAGATTTGACCTGCGCGTTTCTAATCTGGTATCATGAAGCCAGCCCGCATCACCAGTCAGTGGGCTGGCGAACTATGCGCTTCGCCCGCGCGCGCGGGCGCTGGGAGGAGTATCAAGCACTCATGGGGGCAATCATTCAATGGCTCTTCACGGACCCTGGCGCCGCTGGGGGCGGCCACGGACAAGGGCCTGACGGTTCTGAACTATTCCACTTTTTTCTTCCCTGGATCATTTTCTGCGCGCTGGGGCTGCTCGTGCCATTTTACTATTGGGTCGAAGGTCGCAAACGCTTCTTCAAGAAGAACGTTCTGAACAAACGGCTCATGGATAAATACATGAACAAATGGGTGATCATTGCCCTGGTCGGCTGGCCCCTGATCGGCGCTCGCGGCCTGCTGGACAGCACCCCGCTGGCCTGGCGCTTCTGGCGCTATCTCTGGCTCATCTGGGTCGTGGAAGTGACAGCCCGCCTGCTTTTCTACCTCATCGTCAAATATCCCGAGGAGCGCCAGGACTACCTGCGCAACGCGCGCCTGCTGGAATACTTCCCCAAGCCGCGCGACACCAAAGGCAAACCGCGTGAGGCCAAAGCCGGACGCCGCTAACACGTTCGAGAGACTAACAAAGCAGAGCAGGGGATACGGGCCTGGTACCCGCATCCCCTGCTCTGCTTATGGGCTTCTTCGTGGGCTATACGCTACTTTTTCGTTACCCGAATCAGGATAATGCTCAACTCATACAACATCGTCATGGCAAGACCCAGGACAATTGGGCTGTAAGGGTCGGTGCCAGGCGTTATGACTGTGGAGAGAATCCACAGGATAACCAGAGCCAATGCCCGTTTGCGCCGCAGGGTCTGCGAAGACAGGATGCCGATCTGCGCCAGGAAGGTCAGCACCAGCGGCAGCTCAAAGACAATCCCGAACGCCAGCATGAAGAAGGCGACAAACGTAAAGTAGCTGTTGGCAGTGATCAACTCAAGGAAGTTATCCTTGCCAAAACTAATCAGAAAGTTGACCGGAAAGCGCAAGGTCAGGAACCCAACGGCCAGCCCCGCCAGGAAGAGAACCACCCCGATCAGCACAAACGGGCCAGCCCAGCGCCGCTCGCGGCGTGTCAGACCAGGAGCCACAAAAGCCCAGATCTGATAGAGAAGCATCGGCGACCCCAGGCCAATGCCCACCGCCACAGAGAGCTTGAGAACCACCGAAAAGGCTCCGCCAATCTCTGTCGTCGTCAACCTCGTTGCTCCGCCAGGCCCCTGGACGAGCGGATTTGCCGCCACAGGCAGCGGGAGCATCAGGAAGTTCATAATAGGCTGCCAGAAGATGAAGCCGACGATACTCCCCAGAACAATGGTGACCGCGCAAATGATGATACGCCTGCGCAGCTCTTCCAGGTGGTCCACCAGCGACATCGTACCGCCGGTTTCCTCTTCTTCTTCCGGTGGCTCTGGCTCGTCGAGGCCAATGACCTGATCCTGGTCCAGTTCGCTGGTAGCCATAGCTATTCGACTTCGACTTCTTGAGGCTTCTCAACGCTGGCGGCAGGCGCAGTAAGCGATTCCTTCACCTCCGGGCTGACCGCCTTGTTCGAGGTTGAAGTAATCTGCTTTGGCTCAGGCGATTTAACCTGATCGACAATCTCGTTGGTCGCCTTCTTAAACTCACGAATACTCTTACCGACCGCGCCGCCAATCTCAGGCAGTTTGCGAGGGCCAAAGATGACCAGGGCAATCAGCAGAACGATCAGCAAATCCCACGCATGGAATCCAAACATGGCGTGCCTCACTT
Organism: Ktedonobacterales bacterium; assembly: GCA_036557285.1. Taxonomy (NCBI): domain Bacteria; kingdom Bacillati; phylum Chloroflexota; class Ktedonobacteria; order Ktedonobacterales; species Ktedonobacterales bacterium. The sequence continues at coordinate 11,253 of DATBHW010000014.1, read as the reverse complement.
TCAGGGGACCAGTGGCATTGAAACGTCACTGGCTTAGGGTCTCTTTCTTGAAGATTATACCATACCCATCTGAAAGGACCAGGATTACCCCAATAATCTGACAATGCGTGGCAGAAGCTCCATGCCAGGGTGTTTCAACCATCTCCTCATCCAGAACCCATCCAACAGATGGAGCATAGTACATCTTCTACTACACAGAAAAGTCACCATTGGATCATCGAGAAATTCATGCAAATGGATAGAAGAAGCCGCAAGCCCCGATCAGGTGAGTCTATCTGATGGAGGAGATGCAAAGAAAAGAGGCATTCCCTACAGGGGAGCAGAACCTCTTGCCGAGGTTCTGCTCCCCTGGTGAGATATGGTGCTGAGACTTAGTGGAGGTGTTCCTCGATGTAGTCCTGCGCTTCGCCGACAGTCGTGATCTTCTCGGCATCTGCATCCGAGATTTGCAGCTTGAACTCCTCTTCCAAGGACATAATCAACTCAACTAGATCAAGCGAATCAGCATTCAGGTCATCGACGAACGATGCGGCAGGAACTACCTCAGATTCGTCCACGCCCAGTTGATCGACAATAATCTTTCTTAGTCGGTCGAACACGGTGTTGGATGACATCATCTCACCTCGCTTTCCGCACCGGACATGGGCAAACCTTGAGTCCGGCTGAAAATTGTACCCAGAACCCCATTGACGAATCGGCTGGAGGTATCACTACCAAAGGTTTTGGCTAGCTCCACGGCCTCGTTGATGGCGGCCTTAGCTGGTACAGTATTATTGAACAGAATCTCGTAGATTGCAAGCCTCAAGATGTTTTTATCAATCTTTGCCATCTGCTGCAACGGCCATTCCTGCGCCGCCTTCTCAATCTCTCCATCAATCGCAGACAAATGAGCGAGAACCCCTTGCACTAATTCTTTGGCAAAGTCTACCACACGGGGCGGAAGATGGCGCTGCGCGGCATGCCGCTCTAAAACAACGTCAATGCCATGATGAGATGTATCGTATTCGTAAAGAGTCTGCAAGGCAATCATTCGCCCCTGCCTGCGCACACCGACTGGCATCTCATCCTCGTCCCCGACCTGGGTCAGGCCACATCTTGAATGTAAACGTTAATTTCTTTCACCGTCAAACCAACCATATGTTCAATAGCGGCGCCAACGGCATCCTGCACCGCTGTGGCTACCTGGACCATATTGCTGCCAGACTCCACCACCAGATAGAGCGCGACGCCCACCTCCTGATCGGCCAGCGTCAAAGCGATCCCGCGACGGGGCGCTTCACGATCCAGCAAACGCGAGAAATGCCCACCAACCGAAGCCAGCCGGACTACCCCTGGCTCCTTGAGCGCAGCCATCTCAATAATCGTCTCCAGCACCTGTTTGGCAATGCGTACCGCGCCCAGTTGTTCGGTTTCCGTTTCCATCACACGGCGCTCCTCTTCCTTAAAGCCCCATCCCACCATCAATCACCAGCACCTGCCCGGTGACATAGCCCGCCGCCGGGGTACAGAGAAAGCTAATCACCGCTGACACGTCTTCTGGCGTTCCCACCCGGCCCAACGCCACATGGTCCAGCATCCGCTGGCGCAGCGCCTCTGGCAGATGGGCAGTCATCTCCGTTTCAATAAAGCCCGGAGCCACTGCATTCACCGTAATGTTGCGCGAGCCAACCTCCTGCGCCAGACTTTTGGTCAGGGCAATCACCCCGGCCTTGGCCGCCGCGTAATTGGCCTGCCCGGCGTTACCAGCAATGCCCACAACCGAAGACACATTGACGATTCGCCCCCAGCGCGCCTTCAGCATGCCGCGCAGCGCGGCCCTCGCACAGAGATAGGTTGATTTGAGATTGGTGGTTAATACGGCATCCCAATCGGCCTCGCTGATACGCATCAGCAAATTATCACGAGTCAGCCCCGCGTTATTCACCAGAATCTCGACAGCGCCAAAGGTCTCGGCAATGGTCGCAAACAGCCGATCAATCTCCGCGCTCTGGCTGACATCAGCCCTTATAGCAAGAGCTTTGCCGCCCTGCTCCTCAATCAGCGCCTGGACTTCGCGGGCAGCCTCCGCGTTCCCCCGGTAGTTGACCACCACATTCGCCCCTAAACGGGCAAGCTCCAGCGCGGTAGCGCGCCCAATGCCGCGTGAACCCCCTGTAACCAGGGCCGTCTTTCCAGCAAGCGTGGTTGGTGATGGCTGGCCGGTGGAACCTCGTTTGCCCTGCTCCATCACATCTGGCCTCCCAAAAGCAAATATTTTTCTGCCTCACGCATCCTTCAACCGTGAAAGCAGATCATCGGCCACGCGCGCGACATCGGCAGCGGCGCTGACGTTGAGCGTAGTGGCCCCCTTCACAATGCGCCTGACCAATCCAGAAAGAACCTGGCCTGGCCCGATCTCCACAAAGAGCGAAACTCCCTGGGCAGCCAGAAACTCAACCGTCTTGATCCACTGAACTGGCGAAACAATCTGGCGGGCCAGTTCTGTGCGCAGCGCGGCGGCCTCAATAACGGGCCGCGCACTGATGTTCGAGACGAGAGGGATCGTCGCGTCGCCCAGCCGCGCCTCAGCCACCGCCCGCGCCAGCCCGGCTGAGGCCGGTTCCATCACTGGCGAGTGAAAAGCGCTGCTCACCGCCAGGGCCACGACGCGCTTTGCGCCACGCGCCGAAGCCAACTCCATCGCGCGCGCTAACGCCTGCTGCTCGCCAGAAATAACGATCTGACCAGGAGAATTATAATTCGCCACGACCACCCGGCCCATTCCTGGATGTCGGCTGGCCTGCGTCCCCGACGCGGCGAGCATTTCTTCGGTGGCCTGCGCGCAGACTTCTTGCAGCACAGCATCATCCAGGCCAAGCACTGCCGCCATCCCGCCAGGGCAGACCGTCCCCTCCTCGTGCATCAATCGCCCTCGTTCGCGTACCAGCGCCAGCGCCGCTTCCAGGTTCAGCGCGCCGCTGGCGGCCAGCGCGGCGTACTCTCCAACACTGTGACCGGCCACATAAGCAGGCTGAAGCCGTTCACGAGCGCCCCCGGCAGCTAGATGCTCCTCAAGCGCAGCGAGCAATGCCATGCTGACCACCACGATAGCAGGTTGAGCGTTGATAGTCTCCTTGAGCGTTTCTTCTGGCCCCTGGAAACAGAGAGCAGAGAGCGCGAATCCCAGGCAGCGATCAGCGCGCTCAAACACAGCGCGAGCCGCCGGAGAGGCAGCGGCAACATCCGCCCCCATCCCAACGGCCTGACTCCCCTGGCCGGGAAAAATAAAAGCGATAGGCTCGCTCACGCCTGATCTCCCTCAATTGGCTCGCTGGCTTTCCAATACTGGGAAGCAGGCTTCGCCAGCGCGCGTGCTTTTCAGCTTATTGCCCGGCAGCGCGTTTCTCTTTAATCGGCAGCACCTGGCGCCCGCGATATGTCCCACAATTGGGGCAGACATGATGCGAGAGACGCGGTTGGTGGCACTGTGGACAATTAATCAACTGCGGAAGCTTGAGATGATGATGACTACGCCGCTTTGCCTTGGCGGCCTTGGTCACTTTTCGCTTCGGTAGAGCGCCCACGATCTTTCTCCTCTATACCTGGCTTGGATTATGACTAGCTTGAACTATGGCTAGCTTGAACTAGAACTGGCTTGAACTATATCTGGCTTGAACTATGACTAGCCTGAACTATGGCTAGCTTGAATTATAGGCATAGCAGCGATTGCCCGCTGGAACCGCAGCACAGGTAGACCCTGCGCTGCTCCTGGGCAGCAGCGCCCGCCCATTGTATCACAAAGAGAGCCTCGCGCCAAAAAAGCCGCGCGCTATCGCTGCGGCTGCTCTGGCTGTAAAGACTCCTTGAGCAGATCGCCCAGCACGCTTAAACGCTCATCAATCGGGGGCTGGCAATCACACGGACCCTCATTCAGATTTTTCCCACACTGCGGACACAGACCTGCGCAGGTCTCCTTGCAGATAGGCTGCATTGGCAGCGCCAGCAGCAGGTTCTGGCGCAGCGCCTCGCGCAGATCAAGCTGATGGTTCTGGTCAATGGGGAAGATGAGCTCATTATCACTTTCCGGCAGCGAAAGGCCGGTAATCACATCAATAGTAGGATAAAACTGTTCCTCCAGATCAAAGGATACCGGCAGGGTAAAAGGGTCCAGGCAGCGCACGCAGCTTAATTCAACCTGCGCCTCAATTGGGCCATCAACCAGAATGCCCTGATTCGTGCGGCGCATGCGCAAGCGCCCGCTGATTGGGCCAGCCAGCCTGACCGATTCATCCTCCAGATACAAGGTGTCCGCATTATCAAGTTCAACAACCTGGGTAGCGCCCACCTGGGCTTTTAAGAGTTGCGCAACGTTATATATCATCCTCTTCCCTCCCATCTCTACAGGAGAGCCATCAGGAGCAAGCAAATGCCTGCTTATTATACCCGTTCTCAACAGGCGCTGTCAAGCGCCGGGGCGCTAAGAGTGCGCTCCAGCACAGGTCTGGCGCTTCGAGCAACGGGCAGGCAACCGGGCAACAGAATCATACAGAGAAGCAAGCGATCTCGTTAATGTTTGCGCGGCGGGAAGGTTCTAGACTCGCTCACACGAGACGGTTCTTCAGGAGCAGGCGGCTCCAGCGGGGCTGAAGAGCGTCGGGGGAAAGCAGGCGGCTGAGGCGGAAACTCTTCGCGCATTGCCCGCCTGTGAACCATACGCGCCACACCTTTTTCTTTCCATGTGGTCTCCGCTTCTGTCGTCTCCTCCTCGCGCTGAACAAGCGTCTCCTCTGGCTCCTCCTCTTCGCCTTCCTCAGCGCGGACGGCCAGGGTCTCCAGGCCCATATGAATACTGAGCATTGTCTGTTCGAGCTGGACCTGCAAGCCGCTGAGTTGTTCTTCCAACCCACGCAGCGTTTCAGCAGCATAGGCGTCGGCCCCATCGCGAAGCTGGCGGGCGCGTTCCTCTGCTTCGCGCTGAATCTCAGCCGAACGCTCGCTCGCCAGTTGCACCATCTTCTCATCATTGATGAGCCGATCAGCTTCCTCGCGGGCAGCAGCAATAATACGGCTGCCTTCTGCCTGGGCCTGGGCCAGCAGCCGCTCGCGTTCCTGGTTCAGTCGGCGGGCCTGCTTGACTTCTTCGGGTACCGCCGCGCGCATCTGATCGATGATCTGAAGCACCTCTTGCTCGCGCACCAGCACCCGATTGGTCATTGGCATCCGTTGGCTGCTGGTGATAAGGTTTTCAAGGCGATCCACCAGAAAGAGAATATCCATACTGACCCTCCTTGGCGCCTGCCGGGGAGCAGCGGATACATCTGCTGACTGCCCGCTATACTAGAAAACTGGAAAAGCACTCATCGGGCAAACTTCCGTTGCAATGCCTGTGCCACCCCCGCAGGCACCAGACCATTCGGGTCGCCCCCTAATTTTGCTACCTCTTTCAGCAGACTGGAACTCAGGAAGAGATAGCGTGGCTCCGTCACCATCAGCATCACTTCGATCTCTGGCGCCAGATTGCGGTTCATCAGCGCCTGCTGAAATTCGGCCTCAAAATCCTGAACGGCACGCAGCCCCTTCACGATCAAGCGCGCGCCAACCTGGCGCACATATTCCACTGTCAGCCCCTCAAACGATTCAACCCGGACATTGTGAAGCTTTTTTTCGGCAATCGTCTCCTGCCAGAGCTGCACGCGCTCCTCAGTTGTAAAGAGCAGATTCTTCGAGGGCGTCGTAAACACCCCAATAATCAACTCATCTACCACCCGAGCCGCGCGGATAGCAATGTCCAGATGCCCGTTCGTCAGCGGATCAAACGACCCAGGATAGACGGCAATCAGTGGCCGCCTGGAAGCGCCTGCGCTCACACAAGCCCTCTCTTTTTCACAGCGTATTGAGCATACAGTATCACAGCCGTTAGTGAACTATTGACTGGTTGGTATGGCTGGCGCTGCCGCCAGCGCCCTGGGCTGGACTGACCAGGCAAACGTTAACCAGACGGGCCGAACTGCAACGGCCTCTATCCCATCGGCCTCAAAGGCGTTTGGGAGTGCTTTCCGCAAAATGTTGGCGGACCCATTCACGTCCGCATTCACGGTGCGCCCGTCCCTGGCCTGATACAAGCCGCGCTTGATGCGCTTGCCGCTGAAGACGGGCTTGCCTGCCCGCTTCGGATCGTAGAGGGGCATGGCATCGCTGTCAAGCGCACTGGCGCGGCTGGTGTAGCTCTCTTCCTGAAGCACAAACCGCATGCCTGCCAACTTCGCTTTATATGCCAGCATCTGGATAAAGCGGGCATGCGGCAGTCCGACAAAGTGCTGATTATTGACCCGACCTAGCTCGGCTTCTTGCTTCCAACCAGCGTTCTTGCCGACAATGAGCGTGCCTATCCCCTCTTGCGCCAGCAGGGCAATAATCGCTTTGCTCGCCGTATGCAAGTAGTGATTGATGCGTCGGGTCCGCCTGGTGGTCAGACGGGCCATCCGCGCCGTTATCCCCAGATGGCTCAAGGCTTCCTGCAATGCCGCCCGCCGCTTATTGTAGTAGTGGTTAGTGGATTTGATCGGACGCCCGTTAACGAGTCGGGGGACAAAGCCCGGCTTGTTTGAGGTTAGCGCCGCGAGATTGTCCACGCCAATGTCTACCGAGGCCACCAGGGCTGGGTTGCCGGACGGGGCGGCTTCTGCCTGTTCATAGACGATTTCGACGACATAGTAGCCCGCACGCGGGACAATGCGGGCCTGCTTGACGGTTTTGTGGCCCGTCTGCACTTCAATGTCCAGACCCGAAGGCCGGAGGCGCCCACGAGCAAGCGCCCGACGGGAAAGAGCCTGGAGGTCATAGATCAAAAGGAAGCGGCCCCTGGTTTTGTGCTTGTATTTGGGCAGCTTCGGGCGGCCCAGGAACTTGCCGGGGGCTTCCTTCCAGGCTTCCAGCGCAGCGAAGAAGGCCCGCCAGTTCGTATCCAACTGCCGCAGGATGGAGTTTCCAACTTTGCGCGGCAGGGCACGATAAGCGGGCGTGGGCTTCATCCGATGATAGACTTCTGAGTTTCCAAGGTAGCGGTGTTCAAAGATGTAGGTTTGCCGCACCTCATAGAGCGCGGCATTATACAGATTTTTGGCGGCGAAAGCAGCGGCGTCAATGGGCGCAAAGCGGCTATCACTGTGCTTGATGACGTGTTGTTCGACGAGCTGCATCCTCTGCCTCCAAGGCCCGCTCCAAGAGCCAGAGCACATCCTTGTTCAAGGACCGTCTCTCTTGGGTCGCGTGCTGGCGCACCCGCTCCAACAAGTCGGGCGGGAAATAGACCGACATGCGTTGTGGTTTGCTCTGGTGTTCCATAGCATTATTATACCGCTAGCATAATGCTATGTCAAACGCAGGATAGTCAAGGATACGCGAGAATAGCCAGGAAATCCTGTGAACGGTTTCTACACGCGATTCCCCAACGCGCCCGGCCAGGTCCACCGGGAATCTTGCTCTGGCCCCTATTAAACCATATGGTCTGCTGCCTGTCTATCATCTTTCCAGGGGACTGATAGCGCCTGCAAACGCAAGGATCAGCGCGTAGGTACCCTCTGCAATAAGCGCCTCAATGGCCGACAAAACGGCTCCAGAAGGTGGCTACTCGCTCACGCAGCCGCCGATGCTCGTTTTTTTGCAGGTATGCATCGCTGGACCAGAGCCATTCGGCCTGCGCCCGCGCCACCTCCAGCAGCCGCGTATCCGCCAGGTTAGCAACACGAAGCTCCGGCAGCCCGCTCTGGCGTGTACCAAAAAAGTCTCCAGGGCCGCGCAGCTTCAAGTCTTCTTCGGCCAACGTAAAGCCGTTGGTGGTGCGCTCAATCACGCTCAGGCGCTCCTGGGCTTGCGGCCCGGACCCCTCGCTCAGCACATAGCAAAAGGATTGATATTCGCCGCGCCCGACGCGCCCGCGAAACTGGTGGAGCTGCGACAAACCAAAGCGGTCTGCATCCTCAATCGCCATCACCGTTGCGTTGGGGACATCAACGCCGACCTCGACCACTGCGGTAGCGACCAGCACATCCAGTTCGCCATCGCGGAAGCGCCGCATCACCTGCTCCTTTTCGCTGCCCTTCAGAGCGCCATGCACCAGCCCCAGCCGGAGCGTCGGGAAAACCTGGCTGCGCAGGCGCTCGTACTCAACGACGGCGGCTTTCACATCCTCCAGCGTTTCCGATTCCTCGATCAGCGGGCAGATGACATACGCCTGGTGTCCCTGCTCCACCTGTTCGGCAATCACATGGTAGGCTTCCGCACGCCGCGTGCCGGAACGCCAGCGCGTGATGATTTGCTGGCGGCCCAGCGGCATTTCATCCAGCGTCGAAATATCCAGATCGCCATAGAGTGTCAAGGCTAGCGTGCGCGGAATAGGGGTGGCTGTCATCACCAGCATATGCGGATTGTAGCCCTTCTGGCGCAGGGCATCGCGCTGCTCGACACCAAAGCGATGCTGTTCGTCCACCACTGCCAACCCCAGCCGCGCAAACGTGACCCCTTCCTGTATCAGCGCGTGCGTACCCACCACCACCATTGCCTCGCCCGATTCAACCGCAGCCAGCATAGCGGCGCGTTCGCGCTGGCGCTGGCTCCCGATCAGCAGAGCGACTCGGATGCCAAACGGCTCCAGCAGGCGCGAAACGGTGCGATAGTGCTGCTCGGCCAGGATTTCGGTGGGGGCCAACAGCGCGCCTTGCAGGCCGTTGGCTGCCGCCGTCAAGAGCGCCGCCGCCGCCACCACTGTCTTGCCCGATCCCACATCGCCTTGCAACAGGCGGCACATCGGCTGCGCGCGGCTCAGGTCCGCCAGAATCTCTCTGATCACGCGCCGCTGCGCGCCTGTGAAACGGAACGGCAGCGTCGTTTCAAGCGGTGTATCAATCGAAACCGGCCACAATCCCGGCCCTGGAGGTCGTTCCCCGACAGAAGCAAGGCTCGTACTTTCTGGAGATGCTTCGCTCGCTTCCACCGTCTCAAAAATCTGCTTCAGATCAACCTTCAGCGCAAGCCCCTCAACCTTACTGCTCCACTCTGCCCGACGAGCCAGCATCCCTAGCTGAATCAGAAAGAGTTCATCAAATGCCAGGCGGCGTCTGGCGCTGACTAATCGAGATTCATTCTCAGGGTAGTGGTACTGGCTCACCGCCTGGGGCAAAGAAGGTAGCCCGACCCGCGCGCGAATCGTCGCAGGCAGGAACTCCGGCAGCAGTTCGGCGCAGCGATCTACCGCCCATTTGGTGTAGCGGCGCAGCGCCTTGGCGTTTAGCCCTTCGGTCAATGTATAGATGGGGACCAGCCGCCCGGTATTCACGAGATCGCCCTGCTCCGGTAACTCGTGGCTGCGCACATTGAATTCCACTTTGTTGCCAAAGCGCTGCTTCACGCCGGTCAGGACGATATAGCTGCCGCGCGTCAACTGCTTGAGCAGATAGGGCTGGTTAAACCAGGTGGCGCGAATCTGCCCCGTCTCGTCCGAGACTCTGGCGACGGTGCGCACCCTGCCGCTGGCGCTGCGCACGTTCTGCACCTCCCAGATCATCCCCATGATCGTCACCACCTGCTCCAGCGGAATCGTCGCAATCTTTTCGAGCTTGCTGTAATCGTGGTGCTCGCGCGGGAAATACGTCAGCAAATCCTGCACCGTCTGGATGCCCAGGCGGTGCAGCTTCGCCGCCTGCGATGGACCAACTCCAGGAACGGCTGTCACCCGCGCCTCCAGCAGAAAATGGCCGTCTACTGCCGCCTGGCCGTCTTCGATCTCCGGGTGCAAGGCTTCTTGCTCATCGTCCGATGCTGACGGCGCGGCGAACGCCGTTTCATCGAGTTGATTCGATAAATCCACCAGATGGCTGCTGCGAATCACCGGCGAGGACACCGGCCCGCGCGCGGGCTGCACATCCCAGGGCGCAGCTTCCTGCGCCACATCAGATGGAACAAAGGCGGGCGCGGCTTCCTGGGGAGGGCTGCTCCTGATGGGCGTAGATCGGGCTTCCGGCGCGCGCCTGCTCGCATCCGTCGCTGGCAGCGTGCGCGGCCCTGAAGACGCAGCCGCCGGGCGAGACGCAGGCTGCGCAGCCGATGCCGCTGCTTTGGGCGCCTCAGCCGTCTGCCCACCGAGTTTGGCGAGCGCGGCACGCACCCGCGCCGCGCGCTGCATGGGATCAAGCGCGCGATAATCTTGCAATAAGTGCTGAATGGCCTGCTCAACCGGCGGCGCGCCAGTGGTTTCTTTCAATTCACCGGCCAGCCGCAGTTTTTCCACTTCCTCGATCCAACGTGCTACAAAGGCTTCTAAGCCGCCAGGGCGGACGGTTTGATCGGTATGCCCCAGCCGCTGCTCATGGAGGAGAATCTTCCGAGCCTTCTCAATGACAGGTGGTAGCACGCGCGCATCCCCTTTCTCGCACTTCTAGCCGCGTCGCCAGCGGATTGGATGGGAAACGTACAGGCAGCTTAAGATGCTACTGCCGCCGGTTCGAAATGAATCTCCAGGTTCTTTTCGACAAAGCGCGCCACCTTGGCGTCCATTGGGATCAGCACGGCTGGCAGCGTCAATTCGCGCTTGAAATTGCCGACCTCCACCACCATCTCGTCGCCTTTCTTCGTCAGGACGACTTTATTCAGTTCCACATGGGGCAGCGGCAGACGCAAGATATAGCCCTGGCCGTTTTTGACGACTTCCTGCACCGCGCCGCGATAAAAGACCTGCGTCGGGTCGTCGTCGCCAAAGATCGTATGCGCCAGCTTTGCCAGCGCCTCCACGCCCAGAATCTCCTCAGAAAGATACGGCCCTTCCCAGATGGGCAGCGGCTGGAAGGTATTGTAAATCTCCTGGCGATAGCGCTCCTGGGACTCAAACAAGCGCTGCATAAACACGTCGTGATAGTTCGCTTTCGGCAAAACGCGGTTGCAGACAACGCCATCGATGGGATAGTTATAGAGCGCCAGATAGGTTTCTGCCCGCAGCGCTTCTTTAATCACCATCTTCTCCGGATTGACCACCAGCCGGTAGGAACTGGTTTCCGGGTCCGTCAGCACCTCGCGCAGCGCCTTCACCCGCCCGTTGAGCCGCTGGAAGGATTCCGCCAGATTGACCGTTGAGGGTACAAACGCTTTCAGCAGCGGCCTCGCCAGGTTTACCGCCGTCTTTTGCAAGACGCTGGTGCGCCCCACGTACCAGAGAAATGATTCCGGCAGACTGAGGAGCCGCATCGTCTCGCCGGTTGGCGCGGCATCGATCACCACCGTCTC